>JAPLML010000061.1 GCA_026387055.1 Planctomycetota bacterium
CCACCCGCGGATCCGGCAGCACCCAAAAGTGCTCCCACAAACTCGTCGCCATGGCCGCTCTCCTTCCCCAGGTTCTCCCTCGGAAGGAAAAATCGGCCATACCCCGCTTCCCAGGCCAACTTTAGATGCGTTCGCCCTGCGTGCCCACTCGTAAGGGCTGGACACCGCGCGCGGGGGCGGTAGAATGGTCCGTTCGGCAAGCAGCCTGTAGAGGAGATCGCCGATGTTCTCCGGAAGCCTGGTGGCCCTGGTCACGCCGTTTGCGAACGGCAAGGTGGATTACGCCGCGCTCGAGCGCCTGGTCGACTGGCACGTCGAGCAAGGCACCGACGGCCTGGTGCCCGTCGGAACCACCGGCGAGAGCCCAACCGTCGACGTGGCGGAACACGAGAAGATCATCGCCACGGTCGTCAAGCGCGCCGCCAAGCGCATCCCCGTCATCGCGGGGGCCGGGGGCAACGCCACGGCCGAGGCCATCGAGCTCACGCGGTTCTCCAAGGCCGCCGGGGCCGACGCCACGCTCCAGGTGGCCCCCTACTACAACAAGCCGACCCAGGAAGGCCTGTACCGCCACTTTGCGGCCATTGCCGAGGCGGTGGACCTGCCGATGGTCCTCTACAACATCCCGACGCGGTGCGTCGTCTCGATGGCGCCCGACACGGTGGCCCGCCTCGCGAAGCTGCCGCAGGTCGTCGCCATCAAGGAAGCGACCGGCTCGATGGACCAGACGAGCGAGATCCTCGCGCGGTGCGACCTCACGGTCCTCTCGGGCGACGACAGCCTGACGCTGCCGCTGATGGCCCTCGGCGCCAAGGGCGTCATCAGCGTGGCGGCGAACCTCGTGCCGCGGGACGTCAAGCGCCTCACCGACGCGATGCTGGCGGGGAACCTCGCGGCCGCCCAGGCGGCCCACCGCAAGCTCTTCCCCCTGTGCCGCGCGTTGTTCGTCGAGACCAACCCGATCCCCGTGAAGACGGCGATGAAGTGGGCAGGCTTGCTCGAGTCGGACGAGAAGCGGCTGCCCCTGACGGACCTCGCGCCGGCGGCGGCGGCCACGCTCGAACGGGCCATGAAAGACTACGGCCTGCTGTAGGGGCACGCTAAGTAGTACTACAACGCCCCTTGGCCTCGTGCGCGGTGGGTCTCCTGACCCACCGCGTAGAAAGTGCGTTGCAGCGGCAAGAAAACGCACGTGCGCGGCGGGTCAGGAGACCCGCCGCGCTAACTGGCGTTGTAGTAGCAGGTACCACGGCATGCCGAAACGGCTCTTCCTCAGAACGACGTTGGAGCGCCGGGGCCGCCTGGTCTTCGGCCTGTTCATCCTCCTGACGGTCGCCGCCTGCCTCTGGTGGCCGTGGTGGATGATGGAGCAACTCGTGCAGTCCGGCGACTCGGACCGCGCCCAGACGCTGGCGAGGGCGTACCTTCAGAGCACCCATGCCCTCGGCTTCGTGGCCAACGTGCCCGCCGATAAGCCCCCCGCGGGCAAGGCGCCGCCGCCCGACGCGCTGGCCGACAAGCGCGTGGAGCTGCTGACCCGCTTCGGCCGCGCCGAGGGCGAGGGGAAGCTCCGCAGGATCAGTCTCGCCCCCGCGACGCCGGGGCAGCCCCAGGCCGTTCCCGCCGGGCTGGGCGAGTTCGAGCACGAGGCCGTCAAGTCGTTCCTCAAGCATCCGAAGGAGAACACCCGCTGGGAGAAATCGGGCGACTCGTTCCTCTACGTCCAGGCGTTCCGGGCCGAGGGCGAATGCCTGGACTGCCATCGCCTGAAGGGCTTTCAGCCCAAGGACCTCATCGGCGCGGTCGCGATTGAACTCAACGTCAAGGAACGCCAGGCCACGATCCTCGCCAATCGCCTGGTCCTCGTGGCGGCCTCGCTGCTGGTGGTCGTCTTCTCGGTGGCCATGTTCTACGCGGTCTTCCGGTACATGGTGGTCAAGCCCATCCAGCACCTCAAGGACGTGGCGGACCGCGTGAGCGAGGGCGACCTCCAGGTCCGCAGCGAGATCGACACCGGCAACGAGCTGGAGGTCCTGAGCGACGCCCTGAATCACATGCTCGACGAGACGGCCAAGGCCCAGGCCGAGCTTCGGGCCGCCACCCAGGCCCGCGACGCCCGGCTCGACGAGCTGACGAAGGCGAACGTCGCCCTGTTCGAGTCGAACCAGGTGAAGAACAAGTTCCTGGCGACGATGAGCCACGAGCTCCGCACGCCCCTGAACTCGATCCTCGGGTTCGCCCAGATCCTGAGCGATTCGCCCGCCGTGGCCGACGACCCGAAACTCGGGCGCTACGCCCGCAACATCCTCTCGAGCGGGCGGATGCTCCTGGACATGATCAACGACCTCCTGGACCTGGCGAAGATCGAGGCGGGGCGCCTCCAGGTCCGCTGCGAGAAGGTCTCGCCCCAGGACATCGCCGAGGTGACCTGGAACATGGTCCGGCCCCTGCTGGCCGAGGCGCCGCTGAAATTTTCGTATGAAGTCGACCCCGCCACGCCTATCATGGTGACCGATGCCACGAAGGTTCAGCAGATCCTCTACAACCTGCTCTCGAACGCCATCAAGTTCACCGAGGAGGGCGAGGTGCGGCTGGTGGTGCGGCCGGCCGAGGGCGACGGCGTCGCCTTCGCGGTCGCCGACACCTCGATCGAAAGCGAAGTGGGCCGCGGGTCGACGTTCACCGTGGTGCTGCCGGCGGATTCCAGCGCCGCCCAGGCGCGGATGCCGGAGGCGCCGGCCGGCGCCGCCCCGACGCCCGAGGGCGCCGCCGCGCGGCCGTCGGAAGCGTAGCGCCTGCCGGGCGTGGCCGCGGAGTGTCGTTCACGTGCCACGGGTTGCTTGTATGTGTTTCGCGTCATACCCGATTGCCGGGTGGCACGGCCACGCGCCGTTGCGTGGCCGTGCATGGTCACATGGGGGAGCAAGCACGGTCACGCAACGGCGCGTGACCGTGCCACCCACGCAAGACACGTACGGTTGCTTGTCGACCCGTGGTCATGCTGGTCCTCTGACCTTACGGCTTGGCGCAACAAGGAAGAACAGCCACGATAACCACGGGTCGGCAAGTCGAAGAACCGCCGTGGCGGGCAACCCGTGGCACGTGAAGAAAGCCACACCCAACACGTACGGGTCAGGAGACCTGCCGCGCCAAGGGGCGCTCTGGCGATAGCTCGGAGGCAAGGGAGCTAATCTATGTCGATCATGTTTCGTTGTCCCTGCGGGCGCACGATGGTGGCCGAGTCGGACCGGGCCGGCGCTATCGTCACCTGTCCGAATTGCAGGCGTGCTCTGAAGGTGCCCACCGGCAAGGACCGCGGCGTGGAGTTGGCGGCGGCGCCGGCGGGCGCCAAAACGCGAACCTCGCGCCGGTGCCAGCGCTGCGGCAAGGACATCCCGGTCGACAGCCAGATCTGCCCGCACTGCAAGACGATCCAGGTCGAAGCCGCCGCCCCCGCCGCCCGGCCGCAGGCGCCCGTCGCCGCACCGAAAGCGGCGGCGCGACCGGCCTCGACCGTCGTGCTCGGCGGCTATCACGGCTCGTGGTGGACCCGCCTCTCGACGGCCGGCAAGACCGGCGTCCTCGTTGGCGTCTTCGTCTTCGTCATCCTCCTGGTCATTATCGGTGCGGCATCCTATTCCTCCTGGTCCGCGGGCCAGTTGCAGGAAGCCCGCGACAAGGCCCAGAAGTACCTGGCCGAAGGCAGGAGCCTGGAGGACCAGGGCAAGTTCGAGAAGGCTTACGTGCTTTACTCCTTCACCAGCATCAAGGACACGCTGCGGGCCAGCGAACTGGCAAAGGACCACGAGTTGGCCGACACCCTGGACGCCCGCTACGTTGCCCTCCAGTACCTGGTGCCGTCGCCCCAGACGCGCGAGAGCGTCCAGTGGAAGCCGGGCAGCCAGGAAGAGCTCGACCAGGCGATGGCGGAACTGCGCCGGCTGTATCCCGGATACCGCCAGCTCGCCCTGGCGATCGGCGCGGCGGGACTGGAGGCCATCCAGGTGGGCCAGACCAACCCGAGCCAGGCGGTATTCGACGAGAAGGTCGCCAAGACCATCGACGCCTACGTGAACCTCATCACCAAGACGACCGTCCAGCAGCGGGCCCAGATCACCTTCCAGCAGATCACGGCGGCGATCAAGGAACTCGGCTA
>JAPLML010000741.1 GCA_026387055.1 Planctomycetota bacterium
GTCGTGGTGGTGGCCCATCCGCCGTCAACGCCTATTGGAGCGGCTTGATGCAGATGTTTCGGAATTCAACCGGATCGCTGTGGCCGGCGAATCCGAAGTAGCCCTTCGTCAGCTCCTTCCCGGGATGCGGCGAATTTGCCATCAACTCCTTGACCTGCGAGAGATCGGCGTCGAGGATCACCGTGCCGTTGAGTTCGACCTTGATCTTCGAGCCCTTGACGGTGACCTCCTGGAAGTTCCACTGCCCCACGGGCCGCTGGTAGCCGCGGGCGGCCGCCACCATGCCGTAGGCCGAGCCGTGGTACTGCCGCGGGTCGAGCTTGGCGTACTGCGAGGCGTCGTTGTCGAGGACCTGGAGTTCGCACATGCCGGCGTAGGCGGTGTCGCCCTGGCCGGGGTAGCGGATCGCCAGGCCGTTGTTCCCGCCCGGGGGGAGCTTGATCTCCAGGCGCGCCATGAAATCGCCGTACTCCTGCTTGGTGTAGATCGTGCCGCCCTTGCCGGGCTTGCACATGATCGTGCCGTCGGCGACCTGGTAATTGTCGACCGGGCCGGCCCATCCGTCGAAGTCCTTTCCGTTGAAGATCGGGGTGAACCCGTCATCGGCCTTCTTGGCGAGGATCTGGTTGGCCTCGTCGGCGGGGATCTCGCGGACGAAGATATTGCGCCACCTGATCTCGCCGCCGTGGGTCTGAAGCTGGATGGGGCCCTTCGCGAAGAGGGGCTGCTTGCGGTCCCAGTAGTTCTCCATGATGGCGTGGTCGACCACGAGCTTGTCGTTCAGCCAGACGCTCGTGCGGGCGCCCACCTGGAGGATCCGCAGGCTGTTCCACTGGCCGAACGGCTTGTCGGCCAGCACCAGGGGGTCCTTGCCGGGGGCGCCGGCGCTGTTGTTCCAGAGGCCGCCGGAGCCCTTGCCGGCGCCGATGTCCCATTTGCCGCCTTCCTTGGTGTAGTCCCAGATCTGGATCTGCGGTGTGCCGCGCACGTACACGCCGCTGTCGGCGAGCGGCACGGTCTTATAGTCGACCAGGAGCTCGATGTCGGCGTAGTCTTTGTCGGTGGTGAGGTAGAGGCCGCCGCCGTCGTTGACGAGTTCGCCGTTCTGGACGGTCCAGTGCTTCTGGATGTCGGCGAGGCTGTCGGAGAACTTCTTGGCCCGCTCGTCCTCCTTCATGGCCCAGATGACGCGCGGGTCCTGGTTCCCCATGCCGTGCCAGCCGGTGAGGTCCTTGCCGTTGAAGAGGGCGGTGAAGCCGGCGGGCGCCTTGGGTTCCTCGGCCGTTGCTGCCGGCGCCCAGACGAGGGCCGCCAGGGCGATCGAAACCGCCACTGCAAACGCGATACGCATGTTCGGACTCCTTGAGTTGGGCTTGTGCATGATGCGGAAATCATCGCTTGCGGCAGGCGCGTTGTAAAGCGGATTTGCGTGGGCCCGTCCTTGCCGTTGCCGTTTTTTCTCTGCCTCGTGATGCGGCACAATCTCTGCCGTTCTCGTTCGTTTACCTTTGCAGCGTGACGCGAGCGGCCTTTTTGTCGCGGTTTGGCCGGTCAAAGCGGTATACGACTTGCGGCAGAGACGCTAGAATGTCAATCTCTTGGGTCCACGGGGAGGTCAGGTGAGGCTATCGATGAGGATGGCGTATCGGACAATCATGGTGGTCCTGGCGATGGCGGCGCTGGCCGCCGCGGCGCAGGCGGAGTGGAAGGTCTGGACGCTCGCCCAGACGCGGCGCGTCCTGCGCGATGAGCCGGCGGGGACGGGCAAGGACGCCGCCCTCCGGCTCGCGCGGAACGAGTGGCGGGGCTTCCAGATCCTCCTGCGCTCCGACGAGCCGGTGAAGGGTATCAACGTCGTGCCCGGCGACCTCGTGGGGCCCGAGGGGGCGGTCCTCGCGGCGGCCGACGCGCGGCTGTACCGCCAGCACCAGATGGAGATCAAGGTCGGCACCTATCGCAACAAGGACTTCAAGCCCGGCTGGTACCCTGATCCCCTCATCCCGTTCGACCACCCGCTGACGCGCCGGCCGCTCGGCGACGCCAAGCTCCGGGCCGTCCCCTTCGACCTTCCGGCCGACGAGACGCACGGGTTCTGGGTCGATCTCTACGTGCCGATGGAGGCCAAGGCAGGCGTCTACCGCGGGACGTACCGCGTGACGGCGGCCGGCGGCCGGGCGGTCGAGGTTCCCGTGACGGCGACCGTGTGGGACTTCGCCCTGCCGCTGGTGCCGACGATGCAGACGTGCTTCGGCTCGCCGGCGGGGCGGATGCGCGGCTACTACCGCGAGCGGGCCAAGGCGGGCAAGGAGCCGGAGCCGGCGGACTGGAACGCGGTGGACGACCAGGCGAACGAGATGCTCGCGCGCCACCGGATCAACGCCGTGCCGCCGCCGGGGACGTTCGTGCCGCAGGAGCAGCCCGACGGCTCGTTCCTCGTCCCGCCCGACCAGGTCATGTTCCTGCGCATGTTCATCGATAACTATCACATCAACGCGTTCCAGACCGCGCACCCCTCGAGCGTCATCAAGGACCCCGAGAAGGAAAAGGACAGGTTGCTGGCGTGGCTGAGGGCGTACGACGCGGCCGCCGCCCAACTCGACCGCCCGCACGTCCTCCTGTACACGTACCTGAAGGACGAGCCGAACGACGCGGAAGCGTACGCCTACGTGCGGGCCTGGGGCGAGCCGATCCTCGAGGCCAAAGGCGCGCTGAAGGTCCTGGTGACCGAACAAGCCAAGACGCAGAACTCCCCGTGGGGCGACCTGATCGGCGCCGTCAACATCTGGTGCCCCCTGATGTCCCTGTTCGACCCCAGCCAGGAGGGCGACGGCTGGCGCCTCATCCACAAGGAGTCGATCTGGACCTATACCGCCCTGTGCCAGGGCGAGCCGACGCCGTGGTGGCACATCGACTGGCCGCTCCTCAATTACCGCGCCCCCGCGTGGATCGCGTACCGGTCCAAGATCACCGGCCTCCTCTACTGGGGCGGCATGGCGTACTGGAAGGAGGTCGACGACCCCTGGACCGACCCCTGGACCTACGGGCATGGCAAGGGCGGCGAGAAGGGGACCGTCTACAACGGCGAGGGGACGCTCGTCTACCCCGGCCGGCCGTGCGGGTACGACGGCGTCGCCGAGAGCCTGCGCCTCAAGGCCCTGCGCGATGGCATCGAGGATTATGAATACCTGGCCATGCTGCGGCGGACGCGGGGCTCTACCGCGCTCCAGGACATCGTCCAGCCGCTGGCGACGTCGTGGTTCGCGTGGGAGAAGAACCCGGCAGCGTACGACACGGCCCGCGCGGCCCTCGCCGAGCGGATCCTCGCGACGAAGCGGCCCTTCATGCCCCCGCCCAAGCCGCCCCGCAAGGCGCGGTGAGGCAAGCCGTAACGCCCCGTCGCCACCACGGTTGGGCTGCGGCCGGTACGGCCGCGGAACACGCGCCCAGCGGGCCGGGCGGCGACATGGCGCGCCGCGATGCCGTCAGGCCGCTATCATTGAAGTCTTTATTACTACAACACCACTTAACCTCGTGCACGGTGGGTCTCCTGACCCACCGCGCGGCAATTGCCGCCGGGCGGCGAGATAACGCAGGTGCGCGGCGGGTCGGGAGACCCGCCGCGCGAAGTGGC
>JAPLML010000416.1 GCA_026387055.1 Planctomycetota bacterium
AGTCGCGCCGAGGCAGCCACATGGCTTACGACCCCGGTTTCACGGGGCGAATCTCGCTTGCACTTGGAAAGAAAGCCGCGTATTTCTGGGCCCCGAACGCTTCGGGAGCCCAAAGATAGTTAACGGCGTTGCATGCCACCCTCGCCACAAGCATGAGGTGCGCCCCCTGCGACCTGCGTCTCGGCGTGCAGGATTGTACCACATAGGCCCTCCTCAAAGGAAACTGTTGAACGAAACCGGCGCGTCGCGAAGCACCGATACTTCGACGAAAGCGTAAATCGGGATGCCGGGGCTGCGCCCCGGCCTACATCCTCCTGGCCCGCGCCGGCACGTAGGCCGGGGCAACGCCCCGGCACTTCGACGAAACGCGTAAATCGGAATGCCGGGGCTGCGCCCCGGCCTACATCCTCCTGGCTCGCGTTTCGGCGGGCAAAGAACCGTTGACCGCCCCTGCCCTGGCGGCCTATCATCACCCCTGCCAATGCTTCAGGCGGCCGTGGGGCAACGCGGATGAGCGACGAAGAACGCCTGGCGGCGATGAGGCTGCACCTGGCGACGGGCATCGGCCCGCGCCTCTTCTCGGCCCTCACGGAGCGCTTCGGTTCGGCCCAGGCGGCCGCGGAGGCGAGCGCCTCCGCGCTGGCGCAGGTCCGCGGCATCGGGCCCGATTCGGCCGCCAGGATCCGGGAAGGTCTGGACCGGGCCGACCCCGGCGCGGAACTCGAGAAGGCCGCGGCGCATGGCGTAACTATCTGTATCTGTGGCGAGCCTGAATACCCGATCGCCCTGACCTACCTGACCGACGCCCCGCCCGTCCTCTACGTCAAGGGAACTCTGGTTCGCGAGGATGCCCAGGCGCTGGGCGTCGTGGGGATGCGCAAGTGCAGCCTCTACGGCGAGGACCAGGCCCAGCGCCTGGCCGGGGGCCTCGCCCGGGCGGGCTTTACGATCGTGTCGGGCCTGGCCCGGGGCATCGACAGCGCCGCTCACAAGGGCGCCCTGGCGGCCGGCGGACGCACCCTGGCCGTCCTGGGCAACGGGCTGGCGACGGTCTATCCGCCGGAGAACAAGCGGCTGGCGGAGGCGGTCGCGGCGCGCGGGGCGCTCGTGAGCGAGTTTCCGATGGAGGTGGGCCCGGCGGCCGAGAACTTCCCCCGCCGCAACCGCCTCCTCGCCGCGCTGTCGCTCGGCGTCATCGTCGTCGAAGCGGGCAAGCAGAGCGGTTCGCTCATCACCGCGCGCCTGGCCGCGGAGCTCGGCAAGGAAGTTTTCGCGGTGCCGAACCGCGTCGACGCGCCGGGGGCCGCCGGCGTGCATGCCCTGATTCGCGACGGGGCGAAGCTGGTGGAATCGGTGGCCGACGTGCTCGACGAGTTCCCCGATCTCGGCGTCGCCGCCCCCGCGGGCGAGGATGCCGCACGCCAGGGCACGCTTGCCCTCAAGGCCAACCTGTCGGCCGAAGAGGCACGGCTGATGGAGGTCCTGGACGGCGAACCCACGCCGCTCGACGTTCTGGCCTCTCGGGCCGGCCTCGAGGCCGCCAAGGCGGCGGGGGCGATGACGCTCCTGGAACTCAAGGGCTTCGTCCGCGCCTTGCCCGGTGGGCGGTTCATTGCGCGCACCAAGAGCATTGACACGCCGTGAAGTTTCTGGTTTAACATACCTGGGTGCCAAGCAGGTTTCCGAGTCCAGGTATCAGGGAGGTGGATGCGTGGCTAAGTCCCGTCGACGACGTAAAGTTGGCAGCAAAAAACGCCACATGCGATGGAAGCGCCGACACCATAAGCAGTAGGCCGCCCGGCGGCGATGGACACATTCGGCGTACGCTGGGGTGCCTTTCACCTCACCTCGTGAAAGGGAAGCAGCATGGCCAAGCCGGCTGAGGACCGTCGGAGCGGGAAAGACCGTCGCCGTTCATCCGGCACCCGTGCCGGGGACGGCGATCGCCGGCGGATGGACCGCCGCCAGTTTCCCCCGCCGGACGACCCGTCGCGTATCTCGGCCGACGGCCGGGAACTCCTGCGGGCCATCGACGCCTACAAGAAGGAGCGGGGCTTGGCTCGCGTCTCCGTCGACGACCTGCTCGGACTCCTGGCCGACACGGGCTACCGGCGGGCCTGATCCCACACCGCGAGAACCCGAACATGCCTCACTTGGGCGTCAATATCGACCACGTGGCCACCTTGCGCCAGGCGCGAGGCGGCGTTGAGCCGGACCCCGTCTGGGCCGCCGCCGAAGCCGAGCTGGGCGGGGCGTCGTGCATCACGCTGCACCTGCGCGAGGACCGCCGGCACATCCAGGACCGCGACCTCGAGATTCTGCGGCAGACGGTCCAGGTCAAGCTCAACCTCGAGATGGCCGTCACGGATGCGATGGTCGACGTGGCCTGCCGCACGAAGCCGAACCAGGCGACCCTGGTGCCCGAAGGCCGCCAGGAACTCACGACCGAGGGCGGCCTGGCCGTGGCGGGGCGCGAGAAGAAGATCGCCGCCGCCGTGCGAAAGCTCCAAGCCAAGGGCATCGTCGTCAGCCTGTTCATCGACCCGGCGCCCGCCGAGGTCGAGGCCTCGGCCAGGACGGGCGCCGAGGCCATCGAGTTTCACACCGGCGAGTACGCCAACGCCCCCGAAGGCCCGGAGCGCAACCGCCAGTTCGCCCGCGTCGCCGAAGGGGCCAGGCAGGCCCACGACCTGGGGCTGGTGGTCCACGCCGGGCACGGCCTCAATTACGTGAACGTCCGCCGGATCGCCGCGATCCCCGGCATGACGGAACTCAACATCGGCCACAGCATCGTCAGCCGCGCGATCTTCGTCGGCCTGCGCAAAGCCGTGCGCGAGATGGTGCGCCTGATTGAATCCCCGCAGTCGTAATCCGGCACAATGCCGGGCGTTCGCCCGATAGGCCATCTGCCGCCGCCCGAGGCGATCGGGCGCCGACCTTTCCAGGAGAGGAGAAACCTATGACCTCCTTCCGGTTCTTTGTCATCATCGTCATCTTCGGCGCTGTGGGCTGCGCGTGGCTGGTCCTGGGCACGACCATCGAGTACCGCACGGCCGCGTTCGACCGGTCGCTGGCCGAGGAGGTCAGCGCGCGGTGGGGGCCGTCGAGCCTCGTCCAGCCGGCGCCGTATCTCATCGCCGACCTCGACGGGAACTCGCCGAAATCCGCGACCGTCCTCGACCCGAGCGCCAGCGCCATCACCGTCGATCTTCTCCACGAGCAGCGGTACATGGGCCTCCTGTGGTTCAGCACCTACACGGTCAAGTTTTCGGGCGAGTACACCGTGCAGGCCCCGGCCGCCGCCAAGGCGGCTGCGGCGGAACTCGTCTTCCGTCTGCCCGAGCGGGTCCGCGCGTTCGAAGACCTCACGGTCACGCTCGACAGCCAGCCGTACGCCCTCCAGGGGACCGGCGCGGCCGACAACGCCCTGCGGGTCGCCATTCCCGGCGACGGCAAGTCGCACACCGTGAGCGTGGCTTATGCCGCGCGGGGCCGCGACCGGTGGGAGTACGCCGTCGGCAACGAGGATCGCGGCCGCATCCCGCTGATCCAGGGGTTCAAGCTGACGGCCACGACGAACTTCCGCGAGATCGATTACCCCAAGGGGTCCATCAGCCCCGTCAAGAAGGCCGAGGAGACAAAGACCGGCATGCAGGCGGCGTGGCAGTACAACAACCTGCGGGCAAGCCAGCGGATGGGCATCGAGATGCCGCCGGTCCCGGAGGCCGGCGTGGTGGCGGCGCGGATGAGCTTCTTCGCCCCGGTGAGCCTCCTGTTCTTCTTCACGGTCCTCTTTACGATCACGCTGCTGAAGCAGTTGCCGCTGCACCCGATGCACTACTTGTTCATCTCGGCGGGCTTCTTTGCGTTCCACATCCTGCTGGCGTACCTGGTGGACAAGATTCCGCTGGACCAGGCATTCTGGATCTGTGCGGTGGTGAGCGTCTTCCTGGTCGTCAGCTACATCCGCCTGGTGGCGGGGGTCAAGTTTGCCGTGGTCTACGTCGGCCTGGCGCAGCTCGTGTACCTGGTCGGCTTCAGCTACGCGTTCCTGTGGAAGGGGAACACGGGCCTGACGGTGGTCATCGGCGCGATCGTGACGCTGTTCGTCCTGATGCAGGCGACGGGCAAGGTGAACTGGAACGACGTGTTCGGCAAACCGCCGGCCCGTCCGCCCGTGCCCGCCCCCGCGCCGGCGCCTCCGCCCGCCAAACCTTGATCGCCCGAGCATGATGCCGTCCCTCTCCCTCAACGGGAGTACGTGTTCAGCGAGTGTGCCATTGTCCCGATAGCAGGTGTGGCACGGCCGGCTTGTCCGGCCGTGGCAGAGCGCCAGCCACATTCCCCACGGCCGGACAAGCC
>JAPLML010000120.1 GCA_026387055.1 Planctomycetota bacterium
GTGGCGCCGCTCTGGCCGGGCAGGGGCGTGACCCACGCGACGTTCTCCGTGGGGCTGAACTTCTCGGGCAGCCGCGTCTCCGTCGTGGAACCGTTGAAGGCCGGGCCGCGCCACTGGGGCCACTCCGCGGCGTGGGTCGAAGCCGTCGCCAGGGCGGTCAACGCGAAGCACAGGATGACGGCGCTCGGTCTTGTCATCGGGTCGGTTGCCTTCCGGTCTTTGCGATAAAGCCCCTGTCAAGGGTGGCACGGCCACGCGCCTTTGCGTGGCCGTGCGCTGCGCTCGGCTGAGATGCACGGCCACGCAAAGGCGCCCGCCGCGGCGGGCAGGCTGTGGCCGTGCCACCCGTCGGTCAGTCGCCTTCGGATCACCTTGCGGGTCCACCGCCTATTGAGGCTTTTTCTGGACGGCGTAGAGTCGCGTTTGCGTGGTGATGTAGAGCACGCCGTTGGCGACGACGGGCGAACTGCTCATGTGGCTGTCCATCTGGATCGTGCTGAGCACCTTCTTCTCTTTCTCGGCCGCCAGGATCCAGAAGTCTCCGCGTTTTGTGCCGACGTACAGTTTGCCGTCGGCCACGAGGGGCGAGGCCCAGAACTCCCCCTTGGTTTCCTGGGTCCAGTAGGGCCGGCCCGTTTCGGCGTCGACGCTGTGGATCGTCCGCCCGCAGTCGACCGCAAAGACCATGCCGTTGGCGATGGCCGGCGTGGAGCAGCAGTGCATCTTGAGGGGGTAGGACCAGAGCTCTCCGCCGGAGGTGATGTCGCCGGTCTTGGTGGCGTCGATGCACTTGAGCCAGGCCTGGTTCTTGCCCCACCAGAGGTCGCCCCCCACGGTCACGTACACGCGGTTCTTGTAGAAGACCGGCATGCTCTTGATGTTGCTGGCGCTCTCGCGGCGGTTGCCCATGAACTGGTGCACGTTCTCCTTGGGGGCGGTGGGATCGCAATCGAAACGCCAGACGCACTTCAGCTTGGCCACCTCGCCCGGCGGCGGCGCGGACTGGAGAGGCTCGAATGCATAGAAAACGCCGTCCGGCCCGCCGAGGAAGATCAGCCGGCGGCCGTTCACCTCGCCCAGCGCCGGCGAGGACCACGTGCAGTGGACCGTGCGGGGCCCCAGGTGCTCGTCGTCGCGCGCCAGAAGGCGCCCGGTCGCCTTGTCGAGGACGACCAGGGCGGGGGCATCGGGCTTGCGGATTTTGCGATGGGTGTTGTCCACGCCGTTCCCGGTGTTGAGGTAGAGGAAAGGCCCGTCGATGAGAATGGACGTGTGGGAGGCATCGTGCGTGTAGATGCCCGCGCCGCTCACGAGGTCGAACAGCCAGAGGACATCGGCGTCGGTCTTGGCGACCTCCATGGCCGAGGCGCCCTTGGGGGCCATGAGCTTGCCCTCGTCCTGGAAGGGGCCGTCATTGCCGTTGGCCTGGCCGGCGAGGTCCAGGCACAGGACCTCGGCGCGATTGCTGAGGACGTAGACGCGGTCGCCCTCGATGGTGGGCGGCGAACAGATGCCGCCGCTCGGCCAGTCGAGGAAGACATCGCCGCCGATCTTGGGGACGATGAGTTGCCAGAGGAACCGGCCGTCCTTCTCATCGAAGCACATGAGGACGCCGCGGTCGCCCTGGTGCCGCGGGTCGCGCGGCACGTCGTTGTTCGTGCCGACGAGGACCCGGCCGCCGGCCACCACGGGCGTGCCGTGCGTCTCGTTTCCGAGCCGGGCGACCCACTTGATGTTCTTGCCGGTCGCCGGATCGAACGTGTCGGGCAGGCCCGTTTCCTCCGACACCATGTTGCGCGAATGGCGTTGGCCCCACTGGGGTTGGTCGGCCGCCGCGGCCGTGGCGGCGAGGGCCAGGGTGCATAGCAGGGCGTGGAGGATCGACCCTCGCCCGGGGTAGGCTTGTGTCATCGCGACCTCAGTTCTCTGCGTTCCGCTCCCTTTCGCGGGCCACCTAATGTAACACACGGCTGTCGCGGATTCCTCGCAACAAATCCGTAGGCCGCTGCGGCGAGAAGCCCTCCCCAGGCGGTGCTGTCCGCGGCGCCGCAGGGGCAGGAGCGTCCCGTTTGCGGGTCCACAGCCGGTTTCCGAGGGTCCGGCCCCGTTGTTTGCAGCGGAGGGGCATGTTACACGTGGTGCTAGGTGAGAGGACGTTTTTATTATATTTGTGCTTGCCTCGCCGCGGCGAATTGCTATAGTGGGCAGTGTCACCTCGGGCGAACCCAAGGGTGTCAGGTTTACGCTGCTTAACGCTTTTGGGCTTGTACGGATGTTGGATAGCACCTACACGCGAAACTCAGGGGGGTCGAGACAACGAAAGGAAGGGAAGGATCAATGGCTAAGAAGGCACAGTTGACGGAATGGGCACGCGGTTTCTCGCTCCTGTCGGACCCCACCCGGCTCGGCATCCTGAAGATGCTGGCGGCCGGCCCGAAGAACGTCACCGCGTTGTGTGACGCGCTCGGGCTGAAGCAGCCGACCATCAGCCACCACCTCGGCCTCCTGCGCATGGGCCGTCTGGTGACGGGGACGCGCAAAGGCAAGTCGGTCGTCTACGTGGCCGACCAGGCGAACCTGAAGGACTTGGCCGTCGCGATCGCCAAGTTGACGCCTGGCAGGTAAGTCGGTGTCGCTCGGCGTGCCGTCGACCGGCAGGGGCGCACGGGGTGTGCCCGGGCTCGGCGGCGGTGCGCGGTATGGCGGCCGTGCCGCCGAAGGGCGGCTCGGAGAGCGAGGCTTGCCCTGCGCCAAGGGGCGGGCGCCATACCTTGCGGAAAATCGGGGGACAGGCTTGCCTGTCCCCCCCCTTTTTTGCACAATGTCATCCGTCGGTGCCCGGTGCGCGCCGGGGCCTGCCGGAGAACTTGGGGTGGCGGGAGGAGATGACTCATGAAAGTTCGCGTGGATGCGGAACTGTGCACGGGGTGCGGCCCCTGCGCCGAGGTCTGTCCGGAAGTCTTCGAGATTCGCGACGACGTCTCGACGGTCCTCGTCCCGGAGGTGCCGCCCGAACGGGAAGCGGCGGTGCGCGAGGCCGCCGAGGCGTGCCCCACCGAGGCGATTATCATTGAGGAAGGTTGATGCGATGACCCCGCCGGGCCCGGCCGCCCGAGCGATGCGTCCTTGACGTGACGAGTGCTGCAACGCCGCTTCGCGCGGCGGGTCTCCTGGCCCGCCGCACCCGCGACCTCCACTGGCTCGTGGTCGTGTTCGCCGTGCTCTTCATCGCCCAGTACATGGCGCGGGAGTTCCTGATTCCCGGGGGGTGACAAGGCAGCGTGGGTCTACCGATGGGTGCGCGGCGGGTCTCTGACCTGCCGCGCACATCGTGTCCTGTGTCCCGCGTACCGCGTGGATGTGGCACGGCCGGCTTGTCCGGCCGTGGAGAACGTGAATGAGACTCCGCCACGGCCGGATAAGAGCCTATCCGAATAACCCGCTCCTCGGGGTGCCACGGCTTGCTTGCAAGCCGTGATTTCCGGCGCACTGGTTGCAAGCAACCAGTGGCACCCCTCGTGTGATGAGCATGTGGTTATTCGGATAGGCTCCAAGCCGGCCGAGCAAGGAGATCACGGCGCCTCGCCAGGCTTGGCGGCAAGCTTGGCGGCCAGGTCGTCGGCGAACTTGGCGGCGCGCTCGGCTACCTCTTCCGGCTTCTGTCCGATCAGGACAACGAGGCCGGGGCCGACCGTTCCGTTACACGACTTGACCGCGCCCTGGAGGACGCCCGCGCACTGGTTGGCCGGCCCCTCGGTCCTTCCGGTGACGATCGTGGCGAACAGGCGCCCCTCCAGGCGCTTCCCGCCCAGGGCGAAGAACTGCCAGAGCTGCTCGTGGATCAGCTTGTGCATCTTCCAGCTCGCGGTTCCGAAATAGGTCGGGCTCGCAAGGACCACGGCGCGCGGCTCCAGGAGTTGGCGGCGGTTCCTGATCTCCGACGCCTCGACCACGCGGACGTCCAGTTTCTTCGCCCGCAGCGCCTCGGCGGCCCGCTCCGCCACGGTCTTGCAGTTGAGGGCCACCGGCGTGGGGCAGGACACCGCGTCGACGTTGGCCGGCGTGAAGCGGTCGGCCTCGGCAAAAGGCGTTCCGGCGGCATGGATGATGAGAACGTCCGGCCCCTTGGCTGGATCGGCGGCGCGCGTGGAGAGGGCGACGGCCCCCAGGACTGCCGCAAGGACGGCCAGCCCCGCAAGCACAGCGATGCATTTCATGGTCTTCTCCGGCGAGGGAATCGCTTGGCAGCCGACGCATGTCCGTGAATATATACTCTATAATCTACAATCTGTGATTGCCACCCGCGGTCGCCTTCGGCTCCCCGCTAAACAGGCGTTCCGTTTTGGTTGGCTCTTTCGTCCTTCAATCCGCAATTCGCAATCCGCAATTGCTACAGTCCCAGCACGTCGGTCATGGAGTACAGGCCCGGTCCGCGGTCGGCCGCCCAGCGGGCGGCACGCAGGGCGCCTCGCGCGAAGGTCTCGCGGCTGTGGGCCACGTGCTTCAGTTCCAGGCGTTCGCCGAGGCCGGTGTAATAGATGATGTGTTCGCCCACAATGTCGCCGCCGCGGATGGCATGGAAGCCGATCTCGCCCGGTTGGCGGGGCGGGTGGCCCGGGCCGCGGCCGTGCACGGCGGCCGCGTCGAGGTCGCGGCCGGTCGCCCGCGCGATCTCCTCGGCGATCTTGATGGCCGTGCCCGACGGGGCGTCCTTCTTGAACCGATGGTGGGCCTCGACGATCTCAATGTCGTAGTCCGCCCCGAGCGTCCGCGCCAGCTCCGCCGCCACGTGGAACAGGACGTTCACCCCGATGCTCATGTTCGGGCAGAGCACCACGGCCGTCTTCTGCGCGGCGGCGGCGATCCGCTGACGCTGCGCCGCCGAGAAGCCGGTCGTCCCGACCACGCAGGGTACCT
>JAPLML010000137.1 GCA_026387055.1 Planctomycetota bacterium
CGCCCACGGCGTCGAGCCCTCGCTGGACGCCGAGGGGCGGGCCAAGGTCAAGGAGCGGTTCGCCAAGTCCAAGGTCCGCCTGGCGGCCCTGGGCTCGGTGTGCGAGTTCCATTCGCCCGACCCCGCCGCGGTGAAGAAGAATATCGAGACGTGTGGCAAATTCGTTCAACTGGCCGCCGACGTGGGGGCGTGGGGCGTCAAGGTCCGGCCGAACGGGTTGCCCAAGGAGGTGCCCGAGGACAAGACCCTCCGCCAGATCGGCGAGTCGGTCCGCGAGTGCGGCGAGGTCGCCAAGGACAAGGGCATCGTCATCGTCGTCGAGTGCCACGGCGGGGGCACCGCCGACCCGGCCCGCATGGCGAAGATCATGGAATACTGCAAGCACCCCTCCGTCGGCCTCTGCTGGAATTCGAACGGCGGGGACGTGAAGAACGGCTCGATCCGCGAGGGCTTCGACCTGTGCAAGGCCTGGATCCGCCACGCCCACGTCACGAACCTCGGCGGCAACTACCCGTGGGCCGAGCTTTTCACCCTTCTGAAGGGCATCAACTACACCGGCTACACGCTCTTGGAGACCGACACGAAGGGCGACGTGATCAACTTCCTCCGCGACCGCCGCGCCGCCTGGGAGAAGCTGGCGCTGTAACTTCGGTTGCGCGCAGTTAAACAACGGCGGCGCCGGTACGCGTTTGGCGTGCATCCGTCCTCCACTCTCCCCTTGCGGGAGCAGGGCAGGGGTGAGGGGGCTGGGTCATGTGCCACGGGCTGCGTGCCAACCCGCGTTTATGGCGTTCTCTGTTCCTTAAGGGGCGGCCAGCGGCCATGCCCGACCTACCCCACCGCGCCAGACCTCGACTCTACCCTTTTCCCTGTGCATAATACTGCGCCATGGAGTGGGAAGTGCACTATAATACGCTTGACCTCAAGGATGGCAAGACCCATCATAGGCTCGTGGTGTGATGGAGCGTTGCTGGTTACCTCGCGGGACCCACTGGGAAGTAGGTTTCGGCACAATGAGATCAGGCATTATTCAAGAGAAGGCTAGAGGCAACTCGACAGCCAACCGGCTCGATGCCGAGGACCGAGCGTTTCATGACTGGTATCGGTTCGTTTTGTCATTTCCACCGCATCTCGTCAGGGACTACATTCAGCGGTTCGGCCTCACCGCAAGGCATCTAGTCCTCGATCCATTCTGCGGTACGGGAACAACCCTTGTGGAGTGCAAGAAACGTGGCATTCCAAGTGTTGGCGTCGAACCTAACCCAATGGCACACTTTGCCAGCCAAGTCAAAGTTGACTGGAGTCCAGACGGCAAGCGTCTGCTGGCGCACGCGCGCAAGGCGGCCGATGCTGCACTTGAAATCCTGAGCTTACAGGGAATTGATGACAATGCTTCTCTGCTTCAGCCCCCGCGCCCGTGCAATCCCAAGGTGCATCTTCGCTCACTGCCGGAAGAGACCCACAAACTGCTGCTTGGCAACTCAATCAGTGCGCTCCCCTTGCACAAGACGCTGGTCCTGCTGGATCGCATAAGCATGTGCCGTAACGATCGCTATTGCCGGCATGAGAAGCTTGCATTGGCGAAAGCGTTGGTTTATTCAATCAGCAATCTGAACTTCGGACCGGAAGTTGGCGTTGGGGCGATCAAGAAAGATGCCCCGGTGGTTGACCTCTGGTTGCGGGAAGTCGGTGCCATGGCCTCGGACTTGGAATCGCTGAACGGCACGCCTGCTGCCCCGGCGGAGGTCTATTCGAGTGACTCCCGGCAGAGCCTGAGCATGATTCGGCCCGGGTCCATTGACGCGGTTATCACCTCCCCGCCCTACCCCAACGAGAAGGACTACACACGAACAACAAGGTTAGAGTCTGTCTTGCTCGGGTTTCTGCGCGATCGATCCGACCTTCGCGAACTCAAGCGCCGCCTCGTCAGGTCCAATACGCGAAATGTCTACAAGGGTGATGATGATGATCAACTCGTGCCTGCTCATCCGGAAGTGAATCGCATTGCATCAGCCATCGAAGCGCGGCGGATTGAGTTGGGCAAGACGAGCGGCTTTGAGAGGCTTTATGCGAAAGTGACCCGGCTTTATTTTGGGGGAATGGCACGTCATCTGGCGGACCTGCGTGCATCGTTGCGGCCCGGTGCACGCTTGGCCTATGTCGTTGGCGATCAGGCATCATACCTAAGAGTCATGATTCGTACGGGGCACATTCTGGCCGATATTGCGCAGTCATTGGGGTACGAGCTGGTGGGAATCGATCTCTTTCGCACGCGGCTGGCCACAGCGACTGGAGAGCAATTGCGGGAAGAGGTAGTAGTCTTGCGTTGGGGCGGCTAGCTATTCGGCAAGCACACCTTGGGGAAGGCCATGCCCGAACCAAACCGGTACGTGCAGATCATCGAGCGGATTTTTCTCTCGCACTACAAGAAAGGCGACACGGAAGTCCCTTTTGAGCGAGAAGACATTGTGCGGGTAGCACAGGAGCTGGGAGTGCGTTTGCCCAAGAATCTTGGCGATGTCATCTACTCTTTTCGTTACCGCGCCCCCCTCCCCAAGTCTGTGATCCGCCGAGCGCCCAAGGGACATCAGTGGGTGATACGTTCTTCGGGAAGATCGTTGTACAAGTTCGTGGCCACAAAGGCGGTGAGGATTTCCCCCAGTGCGATGCTCGCTGAAACCAAGATCCCGGATGCGACGCCTGGCGTGATTGCCATGTATGCCTTGGGTGACGAACAGGCGCTCTTGGCCAAGTTGCGATACAACCGCCTGATTGACATTTTTACAGGTGTGGCTTGTTACTCACTTCAAAGCCACTTGAGGACCGCCGTCAAAGGCATGGGCCAAGTGGAGACCGATGAGATGTATATCGGGGTGGATCGCCGGGGGGTACATTATGTTTTCCCCGTTCAGGCCAAGGGCGGCAGAGATTTCCTGAACATCGTTCAGATCGAGCAGGACATGGCGATGTGCGCCGAGAGATTCCCGTCGCTCATTTGCCGGCCCGTCGGCGCCCAGTTCATGGGGCCCGACCTCATCTGCCTTTTCGCGTTCGAGGCCGGAGAGAACGGCGTCGCTGTCCTGCACGAGAAGCACTACCGCCTAGTCCCTCCCGACCAACTCAGCGAGGCTGAACTCAAAGCCTATGGAAGTCGCGAGGACAAGGGGCCTTGTGACTGACATCGCGGGGTGCCAAGACCCGTCCGATACTTGGGGTCAGCCGAGCAATCGCCAGACAGGCACGGCTCAGGTCGAAGACCCCCTCGGGAAGATCCGCCGCGCCATGGGGTGGCGCCTTCTCAGCGGGCAGAACACGCCCATTGCCCAGTCTACACGCCGGGCCGCCGGAAGGAGCGCCACGGCCAGGAGCGGGTCTTGAGCATGTCCAGGAGGACGGCGGCGAGGATCACGAGGCCCAGGACGACCTTCTGGGTGTAGCTCTCGACCTTGGTCAGGTTCATGCCGTTCCAGATGACGGCGATGATGAGGGCGCCGGTGAGGGTGCCGAGGACCCTGCCTTCGCCGCCGGCCAGGCTCGTGCCGCCGACGACCACGGCGGCGATGACGTAGAGCTCGTACATCTGTCCATACGTCGGCGCCCCGCTCTTGAGTTGCGAGGCGGTGACGACGCCGCCGAGCCCCGCCGCCAGGCCGCTCACCACGTAGACCAGGAGGAGCACCCCCCGCACGCGGATGCCCGACAGGCGCGCCGTCTCCTCGCTGCTGCCCACCGCGTAGATGTGCCGCCCCAGGACGGTGCGCGACATGAAGACCCAGGCGGCGGCGTACAGGGCGGCCATGAGGAGGACGGCGTTCGGGACGCCCCCCAGGTCCGCTCCGCGGCCGAGCCACGTGAAGGCGTCGGGGATCTGGTAGATCGACTGGCCCTCGGCCAGGAGGAACGCCAGGCCGCTCGCCACCTGCATCATGGCCAGGGTGGCGATGAAGGGCGGGATGCGAAAGAGCGTGATCACCGCGCCGGAGAACGCGCCGACCGCCCCGCAGGCGGCGATGGCGCCGAGGCACGCGAGCATCATGCCGGCGGTCGAGGCGTTCTCGCCGCCGGCCCGGCGGATGAGCCACGCCGTCACCACCGCCGACAGGGCTACGAGGCTGCCCACCGACAGGTCGATGCCGCCGGTGATGATCACCATCGTCATGCCGATGGCGATGACGGCGATCACCACGATCTGGCTGGCCACGTTCAGCAGGTTGTCGGACTTGAGGAACGTCGGCCAGGTGTAACTGGCGGGGCAGCGGACCCGGGCCTTCGCCAAGGCCGGCGCGATCTCGCCAAGGTTGCCCAGGACGGGCCAGTCGGCGCATGCCTTCGTGGTGGCGATGAGGTCCACGCGCCCGCCGGCGCCGGCGATCTCGCGGAGGGCCTTGACGGCGTCGCGCGGATCGCCCTGGACTTCGCCGGCGACCTCGAAGCCGCCCGCCGTCAGCCGCTTCGCGATCGACTCGACGAAGCGGGCATCTTCCTCACCGGTCTTTGCCACGATGAAGACGCGGGCCGCGGGCGGGGCATCGGCGGCGAGGTCCCGGGCGAGGTGCTCGGCGGCATCGCGGCCCACGCGCTGCTGCTCCTCGATGGTGAGAAGCGAGAAGACGGCGCCCAGGAGCGCGAGGACGCCCAGCATCCAGTAGTCGGCGATGCATCGCCAGACCGTGCTGCCGGACCCGAGTTGGGCCGCCATGCCCATGCGGTGATTCTCCATCACGCGCCTTTTCCGAGCGTGCCGCTGTCTCCCCCGCAGCCGACCGGGGCGGCGGTCAGGTCCACGGCAAGCGCCAGGGTCCTTCTCATCGTCGCGTCCTCCTTCGGGACGCGGCCATGCCACGCGCGAGCAGGATACCAGCAAGCCGCGCGCCGGAAAAGGGGCGAGTTGGCGCGCGAGTGGCGTCCTTTTTTCGGGTGGCCATGCGGACCGGTATGCCGGATCGAGTGCCGCCTGGCCACGCAACGGCGCCCGCCGCGGCGGGGTCGCCGCGGCGACTGGCCAAGCCACCCGACACTGGATTACTCCGGCGGAGTGATTTGACTTGACCCGAGAATGTGGTATGAGTAGGGGATAGGCGCGGTCTTGCGGCTCGTTGCGGAGCCTATGGCGGGCGGTCATCGGGGCAGCCCTGGGGGTCGGCCGCAGTTGCCAGCCCGCCGATGGGGGACTCCTAAGGGGCGGTCAAGGGCACTTCACACCCTTCTGCCCAGCCCTTGCGTCGGGGCCGGACGGCACAGCGGACAGGGTCGGAGAGCATCCGGGAGGCGGGGTCCCGGCAAGAGCGGATCCACGCCATTTTGGCAGGGCGGCCGGCCTTATCGGTGCGCAAGCCTTTGAAAGACAAGGACTTGCGTAACGGTCCATGGCGGTTCTTGGCGGCGGAGCTCTAAAGTCTGGCGGCACACTTTTCCTCGAGGACACGGGCGGGTGGCCAAAGGGCGCCAGGGCAGCCACCGGAGGTTTATACCTGTTTTGTGTGGCCGAAAAATCGGCCATTGTCGCGGACATGGTGTACAATATAGTGGTGGCGAAGCTCCTTTCTCTTGGCACCACCTGTGATGTGCGGGGGGCGGCCGCTATCCGCGCGTAGGCGGGGGCTGCCAGTTCCGGGCTGGGGAGGACGGCATGCGTCGCAGAGACCCAAACCGCGCTGCGGCGGTTCCCGTGATGGAGACGATGGAGCCGCGTCTGCTCCTGGCGAGCGACTTCGTCATCTCGGAGTTCCTGGCCGACAACACCAAGGGGTTGAAGGACAAGGACGGCGCCTACTCCGACTGGATTGAGATCGCCAACACGGGCCTGGCGGCCCTCAACCTCAACGGCTATTACCTGACCGACTCCGCCTCCAACCTGGCCATGTGGCGGTTCCCGTCGGTGTCCGTGCCCGCCGGGGGGTACCTGGTGGTGTTCGCCTCCGACAAGAACATCAGGACCCTTCCGGAGCTTCACACGAACTTCAAGCTCAGCGCCGGCGGCGAGTACCTGGCGCTGGTCGAGCCCGACGGGCACACCATCGCTCACGAGTACGCCCCGCAGTATCCGGATCAGTTCCCGGACATCTCCTACGGCCTGGGGCAGGAGGTCACGACGAAGACCCTGGTGGGTCCGGACGCCGCCACGGCCGTCCTTATTCCCGCGAACAGCGGCCTGGGGCTGACGTGGACCGACTGGGCTTTCGATGACGCGTCGTGGACCCTGCGCGGGACGAGCGCCGTCGGCTACGAGTCGATGGTGGCCGGGTGGGCCGTGCGCGATTACCTGGCGGCCATCACGGTCGCGACGCTCGATCAGGCCGAGAGCGTCATCAGCACGCCGGCGAACCGGCGGGACCAGACGGTTTACGTTGAGAATACCGCCTATGTCAATTACTACAACAGCGGCGCCGACGCGCACTACAACAACGGCCGCAACCTGCCCGGCGTCAGCCCGCCGTACAACTACACCGCCAACCTCGTCATGGAGGCGACGGGCTGGATCACGGTCCCGCAGGCGGGCCTTTACACGTTCGGCGTCAACAGCGACGACGGCTTCGGCCTGACGATCACCGGCGCGACGACCACGTGGACGCAGGACTCCACCACGCCGGCGGGCTCGAGCCTCATGGACTACCAGGGCAGCCGCGGCGCGGGCGACACGTTTGCGACGTACAATTTCCCGACGGCCGGCCAGTACCCGGTGCGGCTGGTCTGGTTCCAGGGCACCAGCGGCGCCGAAGTCGAGGTGTTCGGCACCGTGGGCAGCTACCGGGCCTTCAACTACACCGACTACAAGCTCGTGGGCGACACGGCGAACGGCGGCCTGGCGATGCAGAGCACGCCCGTCTCGACGACCGGCACCTACGCCACGCTGATTCATACGGACGTCAAGGCGGCGATGAAGGGGGTCAACGCCTCGGCCTACATCCGCCTCCCGTTCGAGCTGACGGACACGGCGATCTACAACTCGCTCGCGCTGAAGATGAAGTACGACGACGGGTTCGTGGCGTACCTGAACGGCGCGGAGGTGGCGCGGCGGTTCGCCCCGGGGTCCGTGGCGTGGAACTCCGGGGCCTTGGCCGATCGCTCCCGGACCGACGCCATGATTTACGAGGAGATCGACATCTCCTCGCGGCTGAACCTGCTGCGGGTCGGCACGAACGTCCTCGCGATCCAGGGCCTGAACTACGGCGCCGCGGGCGACGACTTTCTGATCCTGCCGGAACTGGTCGACACCGACGTCGCGCTCGCCGGCCTGCACTACTTCTCGACGCCGACGCCGCGCAGCGCCAACCTGTCCGCCTACTTCGCCTATGTCGAAGACACCAAGTTCGACTTCGGACGGGGCTTCTACGAGACCCCGATCGACGTGACGATCACCACGGCCACGCCGGGCGCCCAGATCCGCTACACGACCGACGGCACCGCGCCCACCGCGACGACCGGCACGGTGTATACGGCACCCATCCACATCACCACGACGACCACCCTGCGGGCCGCGGCCTACAAGACGGGGTTCCTGCCGACGAACGTGGATACGCAGACCTACATCTTCCTCGGCAGCGTCCTTACCCAGCCCCCCAACCCGGCGGGCTTCCCGACCATGTGGGGCAGCGTCAGCGCCGACTACGCCATGGACCAGAGCGTGGTCACCAACCCGCTCTACAGCGGCGAGATTATCAACGACCTCAAGTCCATCCCCTCGCTGTCGCTCGTGATGAAGACGAGCGAGATGTTCGGGTCCGGCGGCATCTACTCCAACACGCAGCAGCAGGGGGAGGCGTGGGAGCGGGCGGCGTCGCTGGAGATGATCAACGCGGACGGCACGCCCGGGTTCCAAGCCGACGGCGGCATCCGCATCTACGGCGGCGTCAACCGCGACCCCTCGGTCAAGAAGCACTCGCTCCGCTTCTTCTTCAACGACAACCAGTTCGGGCCGAAGGACCTGAAATACCAGCTCTTCCCCGACACCGACGTGGATTCGTTCGACAGCATCGTCCTGAAGGGCTACTTCAATGATGCCTGGGGGCCGATGTCGTGGAATGACATGAGCCAGTACGCCCGCGACACGTGGGCGACGGCCGTCATGTTGGCGATGGGCCAGCCCGCGTCTCACACCCGCTACTTCCATCTCTACATCAACGGCCTCTACTGGGGCATGTACAGCGTGTGGGAGCGGCCGGACCAGCATTTTGGCGAGGCGTACTTCGGCGGGGACTCCGCCGACTACGACGTCCTTCACGACGCGGAGGTCGTGGCCGGGAACTGGACCGCCTGGAACGACATGATCACCAAGTCGCGGGCGGGCTTGACCGGCGATACGGCCTACCAGAACTTCCAGAATATCGTCGACATCACCGACCTGGCCGACTACTGCCTGCTGAACTTCTACACCGAGAACTGGGACTGGGACGATCACAACTGGTACGCTTCCCGCAACCGCACCGGCGGCCAGTGGCACTTCTTCGCCTGGGACACCGAGTGGATCCTGCCGACCAGCCTGTACGACCCCAACATGATCGGCACGGACCGGGGAGACCGTCCGTCGGAGGTCTTCCAGGACCTCCGGGCGAATGCGGAATACCGGATGTTGTTCGCGGACCGTGTCTACAAGCATTTCTACAACGGCGGCGCCATGTCGGCCCAAGTGCTGGCCGATCTGTACCGGCAGATCACCGACGAGATCTACGCCCCGATCGTCGGCGAGTCGGCCCGCTGGGGCGACTACAACCGTCAGCCGGCCTACACCCGCAACAGCGAATGGCAGAACGAGCGCAACCGGCTGCTGAACACCTACTTCCCGCAGCGGCAGACCATCTTCCTCGGGCAACTGCGCAGCAGCGGTCTCTATCCGAAGACGGAGGCGCCGGGCTTCAGCCAGCACGGCGGCACCATCGCCCCCGGCTTCCAGTTCACGATGTCGAACCCGAACCAGGGCGGCGTCCCGCCCGCGCCGGTCGGTACGATCTACTACACGCTGGACGGGACCGATCCGCGCCTCCCCGGCGGCGGCATCTCCCCCGGCGCCGTCGCCTACACCGGCAGCCCCATCACGCTCCCGTCGAGCACGATGGTCCGGGCCCGCATCAAGAACGACAACGAGTGGAGCGCCATGCACGAGGCGGCCTTCGTCCTGGCCACGCCGCCGCCCCTGCGCGTCACCGAGTTGATGTACCACCCGGAGAACCCGCCGCCCAACAGCGAGTACAGCGACAATGACTTCGAGTTCATCGAGGTCCAGAACATCGGCTCCACGCCGCTCAACGTCGGCGGCATGAAGTTCACGGGCGGCGTCACCTTCACCTTCCCGGACCTCACGCTGCCCGTGGCCGGGTACGCCCTCGTCGTGAGCAACCTGCCGGCGTTCCAGTCGCGGTACAACACGGCGGGCATGACCATCGCCGGCCAGTACTTGTCGGGGCACCTGAACAACGCGGGCGACACGGTCGTTTTCGAGGGCAAGTTCGGCGAGCCGGTCCAGACCTTCACCTACAGTCCCGTGTGGTACCCGGCCTCGGACGGCCTCGGCTACTCGCTGAATATCCTTAACCCGTCGGGGGCCCTGGCGTTGTGGAGCGTCAAGGAAGGCTGGTCCCTGAGCAATTACGCGGGGGGCTCCCCGGGGACCGACAACTCCGGGCTGGTGCCGGGCGCCATCGCCATCAACGAGCTCCTGGCCCACACGGATGTCGATCCGAGGATGGACTGGGTGGAACTCACGAACACGACCACCGATCCCATCAACGTCGGCGGCTGGTGGCTGAGCGACGAGCGGGCCAACCTGACGAAGTACCAGATCGCCCCCGGCACTGTCATCCAGCCGGGCGAGTACCTCCTCCTGACCGAGCGGGACAACTTCAGGAATCCGGAGGACCCCGGATACGTGACGCCCTTCGCCTACAGCGAGTACGGCGAGACGGTCTTCCTGACCGGCGTCGACGAGTACGGCAACCTGACCGGGTACCGCGAGGAGCAGGACTTCGGCGCCTCGGACCGCGAGGTGGCCTTCACGCGGTACGTCACGAGCACGGGCAACGTCGACTTCGTGGCCGAGGAGCACCCCACGCCGCTCGACGCCAATGCGCCGCCGAAGATCGGGCCGGTCGTCATCAGCGAAGTCATGTATCATCCGCTCAACGATACCGATGAATTCGTTGAACTGCATAACATCACCGACGCGGCCGTGCTGCTCTACGACCCCGCCCATCCGGCCAACACGTGGAAGATCGACGGCGGGATCACCTATATCTTTGCCACCGGCCTCTCGATCCCCGCCGGCGGGTATCTGCTGGTCGTCAACACCGATACGGCGGCGTTCCGGACGAGGTACGGCGTGCCGCCCGACGTCCAGATCGTCGGGCCGTTCACGGGGTTCCTCAACAATGCGGGCAACAATGTCAAGCTTTACTGGCCCGGCGACCCGGACCCGCTGCCGCCCTACCAGGTGCCTTACCCCCTCATCGACCGGGTGGAGTACGATGACCTGGCCCCCTGGCCGGTGCAGGCCGACGGCTTCGGGCCGTCGCTCCAGCGCCTCGACGTGACCGCCTTCGGCAACGATCCGGCGAACTGGGGTCCGGGCCCCGATGAGGGAAGCCCCGGGCGTGCCAACAGCAGCACCGACGTCACGCCGCCGCGGGTCGTTACGGCGTCGGCGGCCGACGGCGATTCCATCCATGTCCTGCTGGAGTTCAACGAAGGGGTCGACCCGGTCACTTCGCTGATCGCCACCAACTACTCCATCCCCGGCCTGATGGTCCATAGCGTCGATCCGGGCAGCAACAACCGCCTCGTCGTCCTGAACACGGCGCCGATGGCGAACGGGGTCTACTATACGGTCACGGTCACAGGGGTGACGAACCTGGCGGGCATCACGATCGGCGACGCCAACCGGGCCATGTACTCCTATTCCGGCGCCGGCGTCGGGCTTTGGGGCCAGTACTACCAGTATCCGCCCGGCAACATCCACGGGTCCAACGTCAAGCTGGCGCGGCTGGATCCCGTGATCAACTTCGACTGGGGCGGCAACTCCCCCGACCCCCTCGTGATGTCGGACCTGTTCAGCATCCGCTGGACCGGCAAGGTCAAGCCGCTGTATACCGAGAGCTACAGCTTCTACACGATCAGCGAAGACGGCGTCCGGCTCTGGGTTGATAACCAGCTCCTCATCGACAACTGGACGGCCCACCCGGCAACCGAGAACGTCGGCACGATCGCCCTGGTGGCCGGAC
>JAPLML010000465.1 GCA_026387055.1 Planctomycetota bacterium
ACGTTTCTACCCGTCGCCGACGCCGGGCTGGGACAACGCGAACGACGTGCCCCAGGTCCCCCGGTTCAGCGTGGCCGGCACCACGTTCACGTCCTCGGTGGCGGTGAACCTGACCGCCGGCTACCCGACCGACGTGATCCACTACACGCTCGACGAGACGGTGCCGACGGCGGCGTCGCCCGTCTGGAGCGGTGCCAGGACGCTGACGACCACCACGATGCTGCGGGCGGTGTCGATCGGCGCCAACGGCAAGTCGAGCGGCGCGGCCAGCGAGACGTACATCGCCCTGGGCGCCGACGTGCTGAACTCCAGCTCGAACCTGCCGATCGTCGTGGTCGAGACGTTCGGCGACGGCGTGCCCGGGGCGGGGACGGTTTTCGGCGACAGCTATATCGGGTTCTTCGAGCCCGGCGCCGACGGGCGCGCCCGGCTGACCAACCCCGTGACGCTCGGCACGCGGGGCGGCCTCCACGTCCGCGGGTCCAGCTCCGCCGGCTTCGCCAAGAAGCAGTACCGCGTTGAGCTGTGGGACGAGAAGGACCAGGACAAGGCCCTTGCCGTCCTCGGCATGCCCGACGACGGCGACTGGATCTTCTACGGCCCCACCACCTATGACCGCGTGCTGATCAGCAACTCATTCATGTATGACCTGAGTAACCAGATCGGCTGCTATGCCGTCCGGACGAAGTGGGTCGAAATGTACCTGGATGCCAACGGCGGCCAGGTGACCGCCTCCGACTACATCGGCGTCTACGCTATCATGGAGGTCATCGAGAGCGGCGACGACCGGGTCGACGTCGAGCCGCTCTCCACGGGCGCCGGCGGCGTACCTGTCCAGGGCGGGTTTATCTGGAAGAACGCCCGGGGCTCGCCGTACGTCGAGCCGGAGGTTCCCAACGCCGCCCAGCAGACGTATCTCAACAGTTGGATCCACGGGCTGGCGACGGCGGCCAACAGCGCGAACTTCCGCGACCCCGTTCTCGGCTACGCGGCGTGGGCCGACGTCGGTTCGTTCGTCGACACCCACCTCCTGTACATGCTCGCCATGAACGTCGACGCGGAGCGCCTCAGCGGCTTCTACTATAAGACCGCCGCCGGCAAGATCGAGGCCGGGCCCATCTGGGACTTCGACCGGTCGCTGGAGTCCACCGACGGCCGCGACGACAACCCCCTGTGGTGGAACGGCAGCGGCGACAGCACCTGGTTCTTCAACGACAACAGCCGCGTGAGGATGTGGTGGCCCCGGATGTTCCAGGACCCGGACTTCGTCCAGAAGTACATCGACCGCTGGTTCGAGCTGCGCAAGAACCAGTTCAGCCTGGCCAGCATCTTCGCGCTCATCGACGCGCACGCCGCCCAACTCCAGGAAGCCGCGCCGCGCGATTACGCCCGGTGGTCGGGCTCGCGGTACGGCAACTTCGCGGGCGAAATTCAGCACCTGAAAAACTGGCTCACCAGCCGCATCAACTGGATCGACAGCCAGTGGCTGCCGCGGCCGACGTTCAGCATCCCCGGGCCGGTCGTGACGCCGGGCACCACGGTGACGCTGTCCTCGCCCGGCAACAGCGTCTACTACACGCTCAACGGCAGCGACCCGCGCGCGGTCGGCGGCGGCATCAGCCCCAGCGCCCGCCTGGCCACCGGCCCTATCACGATCAGCCAGTACACGCAGATTACGACCCGGGCCTACCGCGCGGGCTACGTTCCGTCGTATGGAGAGCCGGGCTATATCTCCAGCGGCGACGATTGGTCCGCCCCGGTGGTGGCCGAGTACTTCGTCCATCCGCTGGTCGCCTCGGGCGACGTGGTCCTCAGCGAGATCAACTACCATCCGCACGATCCCACGCCCGCGGAGCTGGCCGGTCAGCCGCCGGCCGCGCCGGACTATGGCGACAACGATTTCGAGTTCATCGAGCTGATGAACGTGAGCGGCCGCACGGTCAACATTCGCGGCGTCAAGTTCACGGGCGGCATCCAGTTCGAGTTCGCCAGCTACGTGCTGGCCGACGGCGCGCGGATCGTCATTGTCGAGAACCTCGAGGGCTTCACCGCCCGGTACGGCATCAATGGGTCGCTCAACGGCACGGGCATCACCGTGGCCGGCCAGTACACCGGCAACCTGGGCAACGAGGGCGACCGGCTGGTCGTCGCGGCCCGCAACGGCGCCACCGTGCTCGACTTCGCCTACGATGACGACGGCGATTGGCCGGGCCGGGCCGACGGCAAGGGGGCGACGTTGGAGCTCATCGATCCGCGGGCTGTTCCAAAAACCGAGCCCACTCGCCAACTCTATCTCCAGAATCCCGGGAACTGGCGCTCCGGCAACAGGTATGGCGGCTCGCCGGGGTTCGCCGACAACCCCGATATCCCCATCGTCATCAACGAGGTGCTGACGCACACCGACGATCCGCTCACCGACGCCGTCGAGCTGCACAACACCAGCACCACCCAGGCGGTCGACCTCAGCGGCTGGTGGCTGAGCGACGGGAGCTCCGACTACAAGAAGTTCCGCATCCCCGACGGCACGGTCCTCCAGCCCGGCGGGTACCGGGTGTTCCGGCAGGGGCATTTCGTGGGCGGCGTCATGTACTATGCCGACAACGAGTTCGGCGGCGGCCCCAAGGGCTTCGGCTTCGACGCCGCCCACGGCGATGACGCCTGGTTGATGGCGGCCGACACCGAAGGCAACCTGACGCAGTTCGTCGACCATGTCGAGTTTGACGCCGCCGCCAACGGCGAATCCTTCGGGCGATGGCCCGACGGCAGCGGCATTCTGTACCCCATGGTCACCCGCACGCTGCCCGGCGCGAATAGCGGGCCGCGCGTCGGGGCCGTCGTCATCAGCGAGGTGAACTACAACCCGGGCACGTCCGACAACTACGAGTTCATCGAGCTCGCCAACCCCACCGGCTCGACCGTCAACCTCTGGGAGCGCTACTTCGTCGACGGCCAGTGGAAGGACTACCCCTGGAAGCTGGAGGGATTCCTATTCCCCGTCGGCACGAGCCTCGCGCCCGGCGAGGCCCTGGTCGTGGTTCCGTTCGATCCAGCCAACGCGACGCTGCTGAGTGCCTTCAAGACCCGCTACGGCCTGACCGGGTCGGCGGTGAGGATCCTCGGCGGCTACGGCGCCTTCCTCAACAACGACGGCGAGGCGGTGCGGCTCCATCGTCCCGACGGGCCGCCGGCCGAAGAGCCGACCTTCACTCCGTACCTGCTGGATGACGAGGTCCGGTATGACGACGCGGCGCCGTGGCCGACCGCCCCCGACGGCGGCGGCACGTCGCTGCACCGGTCGTCGACCACGGCGTGGGGCAATGCGGCGGAAAACTGGTTCTCGGCCGCGCCGACGCCGGGCGTGCTCGAAGGGGTCCCGCCCCGGGTTGTCGAGGTCGTTCTGAACCCGAGCGCGAACGGCATGTACCGGACGGTCAGCGGGACGGTCCCGAGCGCCCGAGGCGTGCAGAGCCTCCGGGTGACCTTCAGTGAAACGGTCACGTTCAACTCCCAGGCCGTCCTGGTGCAGACCGTGACGTTCGCCGGCACCGCCGAGACGGTGACGGGCACGCTTTCGCCCGCCACTCTGGCGGGCTCAGGGACGAGCGTGATGATGTTGACGCTTGCTGCGGGGTCCGTGGTCGACACATGGGTAAAGGTGACCCTGAAGGGCGACGGGACGCTGCGGGACACTTCTGCCCTGGCGCTCGACGGCGAGTCCAGGGGCGGCAGCGGGCGCAGTTACATCCACGATGCCTCGCTGGACCTGCCGACCGGCAACGGCGGTCCCGGCGGCAACGCGGTCTTCTACGTGGGCAGCCTGCGCGGAGATTTCAGCGGCGATGGCCTGTTCGGGCAGGAGGACATCGAGGGTTTCTTTGAGGCCTGGCAGGCGGACAAGATGGAGGCCGACTTCCGCGGCGCGGGTTGGGGTGCGAGCAGCCCGGACGGCCTCGTCGCGCCGTCAGATATCGACGGGTTCATCGCCGCGTACAACAGCGCCGTGGCGGCAGGGCGGCGCCTCGACGCGCTCCCGAACCCAGGGCCCGAGAGCGATGGGGAACCTGGCCCCCTGGCCGCCGGCAACCCTGAGCCGGTAACGCTGGAACTGGGCGAACGTTCCGCGTCACAAGGGTCGGACAGGGATGTGTTGGTGATCCTGCCGGAAGTCTCTTCTCGCGAGGCGCCCGCCCCCGGGGTGAGCGGGGCCACGCCTGTGGAGACCGCCCCCGTGGAGGCTGCGACGACGTTGGCGATATCGGACACGAGTCCGGTTGTGGACGGGCTCGTCGCGGACGCCGTCCCGCTGGCCTTTGGCGCCGCCGGGGAGGTCGCGCAGCCGAGGCCGGAGCCGGTGCTGGCGCCGGATGGCGGGGTGGATGGGCTGGCGTTGCCGGCGGAGGCGTAAACGTCTTGGCCGCTCCGTTCGCCAGGACGCGCCCCCGCCGTTTCAGGAACAAGTGGTCCGTCACAATTGAAACTGTCGGTAAGGTAAGCGCGGCGGGCAGTCTTGCCCGCCGCGCGGTGGGCAGGACTGCCCGCCGCGCCACCCAGTTGCACTCACACGAACACGTGTGACGGACTACCAGTCAGAGACAGGGGGAGGGCTCATGTCGATCCGAACACTGGCAATCGTGTGGGGTGGGCTGGCGGCCGGTATCGCGGCGGCCCTGATGGCGGCGGAGCCGGTGGCTTCGCTGGCCCCCCAGCCGGACGTGACGATCGAGGGCTGGGTCAACGCCGTCAAGGTTCTGCCCGACAAGGCGCCCGACTGCTCGTCGCTGAAGCGCATCGCCGAAACCGTTACCCGCGACTGCAAGACCAACGACGAGAAGGCCGTGGCCATCTACAACTTCATGCTCCTCTCGCACTACCACCGCGCGTACCCTTCGGAACCCGGAGGAATCCCGGTCCTCAAGGAGATCAACACCTACGGGTGGAGCCTGTGCGGCGGGCTCCACTCGGAGCAGTCGGCCTTGTGGCGGGAGCTGGGCTGGGACTGGCGATTCGTGGGCTGGAGCGGCCATACCACCGTCGAGGCCCAGTATGACAACAAGTGGCACTATCTCGACGCGTTCCTGAAGTTCTACGCCTGGATGCCCGACGCCAGCGCCCCCGGCGGCCGTACCATCGCCGGCGAGGACGACCTGAACGCCGCCGCGCAGACCCTCATCGCCGACGCCTTCGTCCTCGACAAGGACCGGGGCGCCGTCTATCCCAAGGACAACCCGTTCGAGATCATCGGCGAGAAGGCCAATTGGACGGCCCCGGCCCTCCTGGTCTGCGGCGACACCCTGCAGGGCGTCATCGACGGTCTGAAGACACACAAGGGCGCCGGCAGGGCCGAGGGATGGATGGCCATCAACCATGCCACCGGCCACTACTCGGCCGACGCGGCCCTGGCTCCCGGCTACTCCCTGACCAACACGTGGGACGCCGTCGAAGGCGCCTGGTACTGGGCCGGCGCCAAGGAGGCGCCGCGCCATACCTGCGGCAACAAGGACCTGCGCAACAGCCCCGACGCCGGCTTGATCCTGGAGCCGTACTTTCAGCGTGTCCGCAGCTACGCCAACGGCACGCTCTTGTTCGCGCCGGATTTCCGCAACGACGCGTTCCTGAAGTCCTTCGCGGCCAAGGAGAACGTCAAGTACGAAAACGGCGCCCTCGTGCCGGCCCAGGCAGGCGCGCCGGGCAGCGTAACCGTTCTGCTGCGGTCGCCGTACATCATGACCAGGGCCACCGGCGCCGCCGAAGGGGCCGACTCGCTGGAGGTCTCCACCGACGGCGGCAAGTCCTTCAAAACCGCCGACCTGAAGGACTTCACGGGCGCCGTCAAGGGCCAGGTTATCGCTTGGGCCAGGCTGAGCTTCAAGACGGCGCTGAAGTCGCTCGCGCTGGAAGTGCTCGTTCAGAACAACCCCGGCAGCCTGCCGTATCTCTCGCCGGGCAAGAACGTCGTCACCGTCTCGGTGGCCGATCCCAAGGCCCTGAGCGACAACCGGCTGGTCGTCACCTACGCGTACGCGCCGGGCTATCGCAGCAAGTCGTTCGAGCAGCTCTGCAACGAGGGCAAGGAAGTGGCCAAACAGCACAACGCGACCTGGGCCGACACCCCGACCGTCGTGCAGAAGGTGTTCGCGGCCACGGACCTGCCGGCCAGGTTCGACATTGACGTACCCACGCCCAAGGACAAGTACCCCGTCTACCCCCGGATGCTCTTTGTCCGCCGCGAGGTGATTGCCGCCGGCGCCAAGCCGCTCGCGCTGCCCGAGAAGACGCAGGAACCGAAGGTAGGCCCCAACGACGAGCTGAAAGTCCTGCCCAACCCGTTCCTGATGGGCAGCCAGCCCCCGCCGGCGCGCATCATCCGCCCGACCAGGACTACCACCATCGACCTCAAGCCCGGGCACTTTGTGACCAGGTCCGGCGAACTGCCCACCAGCGACTTCATCAAGTGGCCCAAGACCGCCCAGGAGAAAGTCGAGCCGATGGCCTTCCTGATCGGCGGCGACCTGAAGGGGCTGCCGGCGCCGAAGGACTTGGCCGGCGCGCGCCTCGTGTTCCCGGCCGTCCGCGCCCACCCGGAGGCCCCCACCAAGGTCGGCGTGGTCGCGCTGAAAGCCCCCTTTGAGGCGGGCCGCAAGTACGATTTCGCCGATCTCGGCGACGTGCTTGGCACCGTCGTCGTGCCCAAGCTGGGCCAGGATGCCCCCGACTGGAACCCGCCGAAGGAGTTCAAGGTGGACGTGACCCGCGCCGTCCGTGCGATCGCCGCCGCCGACGCCGGATTCAACGGCTTCGCCCTGCGCGTCGTGCCCGACCGGGGGATAGACGAGGGCTGGACCGTCCGCATCCATATCCCCCAGCCGCCGAGAATCTGCCTGGAGATCGACACCTACACAAACGCCCCGGCCGGGGTTCGCCGGTAAAGGAGAAGACTACATGGCGGAGTCCAAGCCTCTTCGTCGTCGCGACTTCCTGAGCGGATCGGTGGCCGCGGCCGGGGCGCTCGGCCTTGGGCTCGCCGCAGGCAGGGCGCAGGGCGCCGCGCCGGCGCCCGGTTCGGAGGCCGGATCATCGGCCGCCGGCGCCGAGGCGGTGCCCTGCGCCACGATCGGAAAGGCCAGGATCGGTCGGGTGCTTCTGGGCGGCAACCTCATCTCGGGCTGCACGCACTCGCGGGACCTGAAGTACGTGGGCCAGTTGTTCCACGCCTACGTGAACGAGGAGAGAATCCTCCAGACGCTGAAACTCGCCGAAGCCAACGGCATCAACACCGTCTTCGAGACCGGCGCCTCCTACGTCCAGCGCTACAACCGCGAAT
>JAPLML010000495.1 GCA_026387055.1 Planctomycetota bacterium
GACCTGCCCGAGACGTTCTTCGTGATGAACGGCGACATCCTGACGGACCTGGACTTCGGCGGCCTGTACCGCTTTCATCAGGAGCAGGACGCCGACATCACGGTGGCTACGTTCGAGCGCGACGCGCGGATCGACTTCGGCGTGCTGAAGGCCGACGGCTCGGGCCGCGTCGTGGGGTTCGAGGAGAAACCGACGTATCATTTCAGCGTGAGCATGGGTGTATACGTGATGAGCCGGCGCCTGCTGGAGATCGTGCCGGCCGACCGGCCGTTCGGCTTCGATCACTTGATGCACGCCTGCATCGAGCGGAAGCGACGGGCGATCGTGTACCCGCACAGCGGGTACTGGCTCGACATCGGCCGGCCCGACGATTACGCCGAGGCGAGCGAGAAGATCGGCGATCTTCTGAAGCGGATTCTGCCGGAAGAGGAGCCGCCTCGGCCATGAGCCCTGAGCGCTACGAGACCGTTGTCGTGACCGGTGCGGCAGGCTTCGTCGGCGGGCACCTGCTCGCGCACCTGGCCGAGGCGCCGAACGCGCCGGCACGCGTTGTGGCCGTCGACATCCGCCAGGGAACCAGCGAGGCGGCGGAGTGGGCGGCCTGCAACCTCGCCGATGCCGCCCGGGTCGGCGCGTTGATGAAGCAGGCGGCCCCGCAGGCCGTGATTCACCTCGCGGGTGTCGCGCTCGCGCCGGACCTGGAGACGTATTTCACAGCCAACGTGCAGGCGGCGGCAAACGTCTTGGCGGCCGCGGCGGCGATGGCCCGTCCGCCGCGGGTGCTCATCGTGGGGTCGGCGGCCCAGTATGGCGTGACCACGGGCGAGTACGAGGTGGTCGACGAGGCGCGCCCGCTCCTCGGCCGCACGGCTTATGCGGTCACGAAGACGCTTCAGGAGCGCTGGGCACTGACGTATGCCGAGATGAAGTTGCTTCCGGTGATCGGCGTCCGGCCGTTCAACCTGATGGGGCCGGGCCAGCCCGAGACGCTCGTGCCGGCGGCGTTTCTGCGGCAGGTCGCCGACGTGGTCGCGGGCAAGCGCAGAGAAGTCTGCGTCGGCAACACGGCGACCAGCCGCGACTTCACGGACGTTCGCGATGTCGTGGCCGCGATGTGGTCCCTCGCGACGGCCGCGGAAGGGGCGACGGGCCAGGTCTTCAACATCGCCTCGGGCCGGCCCGTCCGCATCCAGGAGATGCTGGAGGGGTGCGTGGCCTTCGCCGGGCGCGAGGTGCCCATCCGCCAGGACCCGGCCCGCCTGCGCGTCAACGACGTGCCGACGATCGTCGGCGATCCCGCCAGGCTGCGCCGGGCCACGGGGTGGCAGCCGCGGATTCCCTGGCGCCAGTCGCTCGAGGACATGTGGAACGCTTTGCGCGGCACGGGCAAGGTTTGAGATTCGTTCATGCGGATCGCGATCCTGACACACGGAGTCAGCCCGGTCGGGCCGCTGTACGCGCGGGCCTTCATGGCGCAGGGCCACGAGGCCGAGGTGCTCTCGCTCTCGGCGTGCGACGCGGGCGGTCCCGGCGTCAAGGTCCGCGTGGTCGGCCCCCCCGGCTTCAAGCCCTGGCAGGACGGCTCGCGCGCCGCGTACCTCAAAGCCGTCTTGCCCG
>JAPLML010000281.1 GCA_026387055.1 Planctomycetota bacterium
AGCAGCCGCTTGACCACCTCGTCGGCCGAGATGCCGGCCGCCTCGGCGTTGAACGTCGTGATGACGCGGTGCCGCATCACCGGCAGCGCCACCGCCCGCACGTCGTCGGTCGTCGCGTGGTACCGCCCGTGCAGGATCGCCCGGGCCTTGGCCGCCAGGATCATGTAGATGCCTGCGCGCGGCCCGGCGCCCCACTGCACCAGCTCGCTCACGAACGCCGGCGCCTCCGGCGCGCCGGGGCGCGACGCCCGCGCCAGGTCCCTCGCGTACTGGACCACGTGGTCGGCCACCGGCACGCGCCGCACGATGTCCTGGAGCCGCAGGATGTCCTCGCCCGTCAGCGCCACGTCGAGCGTTGCCGAGTAGGTGCCCGTGACCTGCTTGATGATCTGCATCTCCTGGGCGGCGGTCGGGTAATCGACCACGATGTGGAACATGAAGCGGTCGAGCTGGGCCTCGGGCAGCGGATACGTGCCCTCCTGCTCGATCGGATTCTGCGTCGCGAGGACGAAGAACGGCTCCGGCAGGACGTAGGTGTTCTCGCCCGCCGTGACCATGTGTTCCTGCATGGCCTCCAGCAGCGCCGCCTGGGTCTTCGGCGGCGTGCGGTTGATCTCGTCGGCCAGGATCATGTTGGCGAACAGCGGCCCGTGCACGAACCGGAAGACGCGCCTGCCGGTCGTCCGGTCCTCCTCCAGCACGTCGGTGCCCGTGATATCCGAGGGCATGAGGTCGGGCGTGAACTGGATGCGCTTGAACGAGAGGTGAAGGAGCCGCGAGGTCGTGCTCACCAGCAGCGTCTTGGCGAGGCCCGGCACCCCCACCAGCAGCGCGTGGCCGCGGCAGAAGATGGCCACGAGCACCTGCTCGATGACCTCGTTCTGGCCCACGATGACGCGCGCGAGGTGCTCGGCCATCTTCTTGTAGGCCGCGTTCAGGGCCTTGACCGCTTCCAGGTCATCGGCCGTGGCGATGCGCGGGGCGACCGCCGGAGTCTCTCGAGCAGGATTCGGTGTGTCAGCCATGAAACGACCTCCCAAGGGTAACGGTTCGAGTCGCCTGGTTCCCAAGGTCTCGTAGGCGCTTGGCGGGCCGCAGGCGGACGGCGACCGTGGCAACCTACGTAACGTCAAACCAATGCGGGGGGCGAAGGTCTCGCAGTTTTTCGCTCAATGACGGCGGGCATGGCCAGGCCTGACCGGAAACCGATTGACAGGCCGCCGCACGCGTTCCTATAGTAGGTACGTCGTGAGGGCGGGCGTAACTCAGTGGTAGAGTGCCAGCTTCCCAAGCTGGACGTCGAGGGTTCGAATCCCTTCGCCCGCTCCAGGTGAGCCCCGCGAGACCTCCGGGTTCTCGCGATTTCCCTTTGCGCCGGTCGTCCACCCGTGCCGGTTCAACAGGGGGAGACGCATCAGCAAACGCACGAGGGAGCGAGGCGCCCCGGATTCCCCGCATTCGGGGAATCCGCTTGGGCGCGGCGGCGCATTGTGCTATAGTCACCCCGTCCTTCCATCAGACGGTCGTGGCGGATGATCGCTTGGTAGACCGTGACCCTTTCGTAAACGCGCTCGCGGGCAAGACTCTTGCGGTGGCCTTCCCCACCGGCGCGCTCAGAGAGACGCCGCATGAACGTCCTGCTGATCTACCCCGAATGTCCGGATACGTTCTGGAGTTTCAAGTACGCCCTGAAGTTCCTCCGCAAGAAGGCCGGTTCGCTGCCGCTGGGCCTCCTGACGGTGGCGGCGATGCTCCCGAAGGAATGGAACAAGCGCCTGGTGGACCTTCAGGTCGCGAAGCTGACCGACAAGGACCTGGCCTGGGCCGATATGGCGATGGTCAGCGCCATGGCCATCCAGTTGGAGTCCGCGAAGCGGGTCATCGCCCGGTGCCGGAAGGCCGGCGTGCGGATCGTCGCCGGCGGCCCGCTATTCACGGTCGAGCCCGGACTGTTCCCCGAGGTCGATCATCTCGTCCTCAACGAGGCCGAGGTAACGCTTCCCGCCTTTCTGGCTGACCTGGAACGGGGATGCCCGAAGCACGTCTACACGAGCGCCGAATTCGCGCCGATGGCCCTCACGCCGGTCCCCTTAGTGGAGTTGGCCGACCTGCGGCAGTACGGTTGGATGACCGTCCAGTATTCCCGCGGCTGCCCGTTCCGGTGCGACTTCTGCAACGTCACGTCGCTTTTCGGCCACCGCCTGCGCTCGAAGAGCTCGGCGCAGGTCCTGGCCGAGCTGGATGCCCTCTATGGCCTGGGCTGGCGCGGCAACATCTTCTTCGCCGACGACAACTTCATCGGCAACCGGCAGCGGCTGAAGACCGACCTCCTGCCGGCCCTCATCCAGTGGCAGCGCGGCAAGGGCATCCCGTTCCATACCCAGGTCTCCATCGACCTGGCCGACGACGAGGAGTTGATGCGGCTGATGGCCGAGGCGGGGTTCCAGATGGTCTTCATCGGCATCGAGACCCCCAGCGCCGACGCCCTGGCCGAGTGCAACAAGAAACAGAACGAGGGCCGCGACCTGGTGGCCGACGTCAAACGGCTCCAGCACGCCGGCCTTCACGTCCAGGGCGGCTTCATCCTCGGGTTCGACACCGACACGCCCTCCATCTTTCAGCGGCAGATCGACTTCATCCAGTCGAGCGGCGTCGTCATGGCCATGGTGGGCCTGCTCCAGGCGATTCCCGGCACCGGACTTTACGATCGCCTGCGCCGCGAAGGCCGCGTTACCGAGCGGCTCTCCTCGGGCGACAACGTCGATGGCACCACGAACATCCTCACACGCATGGGCGAGGAGCGGCTTCGCGAAGGCTATCGACGGGTCCTGCGCCACATCTACGCGCCCAGGCACTATTACCGGCGGATCAAGACGTTTCTGCGCGAATACCGCAAGCCGCCCATCACCGAGAAGGTGCGAGCCGAACACGTTTGGGCCTTCCTCCGCTCGAGCATCCGGTTGGGCATCCTCAGCCGCGAACGCTGGCAGTACTGGCGACTGCTCGTGTGGACCTGGTTCCGCCGGCGCGAGCTCTTCCCGCTGGCCGTTTCCCTCGCGATCTGCGGCTACCATTTCCGCCGCACCGCCGAACAACACGTCCGGTGACAAGGGAGGCCGTAGGCTGTAGGAACCAGTCCTTGCCTTTCGCCGTTCAATCTGCAATCTCCAATCTGCAATCCGCAATCGAGTGGACTTGCACGTAAGTCACTCTCGCGCAAATCGACTTACGTTTCTCGGACCCCCAAAACCCCCATTTTAGGCCCGAAGTTACCCACCAAATGCCCTTGGCGCTAGCGCCAGGGCCGGTCGACCCCAAAAATGTTAAGATGGGCTAGACGAAATTTGACGCTTTTTTCGTTTTTGCGCGCGCAGACCCCCCCTCTCTTGCTGTTTTTGATCGAAACACGCGCGATTTTGAAAGGTGCCCGTTGACGTAAGTCACTCTGCAAAAATGCGACTTACGTTCACGCCGTGAAACATTTCACGAGCGCCGAGAGCCTACGATAGAGGCTGTGAAAGCGGGAACAGTGACCGGGGACCGGGAAAGGCATTGCGGATCGCGGATTTCGGATTGCGGAATGGCAAGAAGAACGGCGGGAACAGGGACCGAGCACCGGGACGGCGCCGAGCAACATTTAGCCGCCCAGCTCGCTGGGCGCGTGTTCGTGTTGCAGGCACGGCCAAAGGCGGTAACGGCGGGAACCGGGAAACGGCAATCGGAAGCGAGGAACAGTATCCGAAGTCGCCATCATGGCCCGGGACGGGCAGGTCTTGCCGCCTGTTCCTGCGCCCGGTAAGAACACGTTGTGCAGGGTCGTGCTATTGAGTATTGCGTGGCCGGAACTCTGCCGAGATCAAGACGATCAGGTTGAAACTGTAGTCGTGCCCCTACCGAGCGCGGCGGCGCAGAAGGCCGAGACCGCCGAGGGCGAGAAGAGAGAGCGTGGCGGGTTCGGGAAGGCTCGGCCCCTCAAACTCCCAGTACGCCTCTGTGATGGTTGCCGTGAGGGGAGTCGCGATGCCAATCCCTTCGTACCAGGGAACCGGATCGATGATTGTGCGGTCGGTTGGTTCTCCCAGCCTAGAGATGGATAACAGAGGTACCAGCAGGAGGGTAATGACCGCCGGAGGGTCCTCGGGTGAAGGCAGGATATACGTATGGTCGCCTAAGTCAATCTCGAACGTAAACGGGCCGGCTTCAGGTCCAGGCGGCCCTATGAAATTGAAATGACCGCCTATGGGTAACTGACCGCCCATGGGTACCTGCAGGCCAAAGAACGCAAAGCTGCCCATCAGAGAGGCCTCTTGGGGGGCCCATCTGATTCCGTCGCCCCGGACCAAGCCAGGCGTCATGGTTCCGCGAACAATCAACCGGACGTTGGAACAATCATAGGCGGGCCACTCCAGCACAGTTTGCCAATTGTGCATGGGGGAGGAGAAATCTGACCAGCCATGGGTGCCCAGCAAATCGGGTAGGGGGATGGTGGTACTGCCGCCCCAAGTCGCTTCGGTCAATAGCATGAAAGACGAGAGAACTGCGATGGACAAGATGGAGCGCCTCATAGGACACACCCCCAAGCCCCTCTTGGACCTCAGCGCACACCACACACAGGGACTCTACATCGGGAATGGACGGAAGTCAAGTATATTTTGGCAACAGGATATTTGAGGAAGCGCAGGAATCGCGGTTGGCGGGGCGGGATGGGGACCTGGGACGGGGGATACGGAACACGGGCACAAAGGACAAGGCGGGAACAGGGACCAGGGACCGGGATGGCGAAAGGCGAGGCCGAGCACCATTTAGCCGCCCGCCGCGGCGGAAGCGCGTTGACTTGCGCCCCCCACAAACGTAACCTTGTGGCATTCCCGGAAAACGGAAGAATCGCACCGCGACCTGAACCGCGCCCGGCGATTGCAGCCCACGGCAGGACAGGGGGCCACCATGAGCAAGACCGTTGACCAGGGCAAAGCCGAAATCGTTGCGCTGTGCGATTACTTCGCGAAGAACCGCGAAGCGTTTCATGCTTCCGGCGTCAAGGAAGCCCACGTCCGCCAATCGCTGATCGACCCTCTCTTCGAGGCCCTGGGCTGGAACGTTTCCAACAATCCGCCCGTCGCGCCGCAATACCGCGAAGTCATTCCGGAAGACAGCCTCGACGTGGAAGGCGAGCAGAAAGCGCCGGACTACACTTTCCGCGTCGGCACGCTGCCGAAGTTTTACGTTGAGGCCAAGAAGTGCGGCGTGAACATCAGCGCCGATCCCGGCCCCGCCTATCAGCTTCGCCGCTATGGCTGGAGCGCCAAGGTGGCCGTGTCGATCCTTACGGATTTCGAGGAGTTGGCGGTCTATGATTGCACGATTCGCCCCCGGCCAAGCGACAAGGCCGGTCATG
>JAPLML010000331.1 GCA_026387055.1 Planctomycetota bacterium
GGCGATTCGGGGGCCTTCTTGGCTTCCGGCGCCGGCGGTGCGACCTCGGCCCCGGCGCGGGGCACCTGGGCTGCCGGCCAGCCCGTGAGGGCCATCGCCAGCAGGGCGAGGAGCAGACGTTGTGTTCGCATGAACGACCCCCTTGAGGCCTCGGCCAGAAGCCGGCCTCGCACCCCTACTTGGGTACTGCCGTTTGCATAAAGGTTGTACCGCTCTTCATAGCCGGGCGCCCTGCGTTTGCAACGGCACGAAAGCAGGGCCCCCACAATAAGAACGCTGACAGACTACTCATCGAAGCCTCGCTGCCTTTCGAGAAACGGCCTTACTTGTGGTTTGGCGCCGGAGCAGACGCCGGCTCGGCCGGCGGCGGCGCGTCGAGTTTCGGAAGTCCCGGAGGCGTCTGGTCTGCCGCCAGAGGATGCTTCTCCGCCAGACTGGTCCCGAGTTCCACGGCGTAGTAGCTCGTGCCGATGACGAGCACGACGCGGCTGGCGGAGAGCAGTTCGGGATTGCTCGGCATCGGCAGCGGGCGGTAGTCGACGGTGACGATCTTGCCGCCCGCCAGGTCGTCGCCCGGCTTGTACGTGGCCACCTTGCCGGTGTTGGCGTCGCGGACGAGGATGTCGGGCGCGGGGCCCCACGTGGGCAGACCGACGAGGCGATACCGCCCTTCCGGGACGCGCGGCACGCCCGGCTCGCCCGGGGCGCGCGGCGACTCGGCGGGCACGGGCTTCTGGACCGCCGGGGCCGGGATGTACGGCAGGAAGAGGTTGCGGACGGGGATCACCTCGTACGCCATACGCTCGGTGCCCTGGAGGATCCCCGGCGGAAGGTCCTCGGGCGTGCGGTCGGTCTCGAGCTTCTCCCCCTTGGCCGTATCGAGGACCAGCGTGCCGTACTTGACCTGCAACTCGACGTCGGTGCCGCCGGCCACGGGCGCGAGCACCAGGTTGTCGAGCCGGTGCAGGTGCGGCTCGCGCGTCATCAGGAACAGGAAATTGACGACGTGCGAGAGCTGCCCGCGGGCTCGGACAATCCACCCGATCTCCTTGTACACGCCGGGGACGCGCGAGCTGACGAGCGGCTTGAGGGAAAGGTTCTGGGCGCTCAGGCCGCTCGCGCCCAGGACCTCGGTGATCCGGGTGCGGACCTGTTCGCTGACGCGGTTCTCATCGGTGCCGAACGACAGGGCGGCCAGGTCCTTCAAGCGGCTCTGGTAGGTGCCTTCCTTGTTCTTCTCGGCCTTCGCGTGGTTGATCTTGGCGATGATGTCCTTGGCGTCGACCAGGCGCTGGGCCGCGGGCACAAAGAAGACGCGGTTCACGGCCAGATACATGATGGTCACGAGGGCGGCGAAGGTGACCGCGCCGAGCAGGATTTTCTCGCGCTTATTCATGCCGACGCTTCCTTCCCTCGGAAGCCGAAGGAGGGTCAGCCGGAGGGGGCGTCTGCTCCTGCTTCCGGAGCGCTTCGCCTTCGGCCCTGAGTTCAATGCGCTTGGCGCGCCAGGCCGCCAGCTCCGGACCCTCCTGCGCAGGACGCGTCTTCGTGAACTCCGCGAACCGTGCCACCCATGCCTTGTAGGGCGACGCGGCGCC
>JAPLML010000252.1 GCA_026387055.1 Planctomycetota bacterium
GGCCGTCCTGGCGCTCCTGGCGGCGCTGCTTTCAGTCCTGTGGTTCAACCGAGGCTGCACCGGGCGACCGCCGCTCAGAGAAACCGCTGGCGCCTCATCGGCCGCGGCGTGGGCATTCACTGGGAAGACCTTGACGAGGACTTGTCCGTCGAAGGGGTGATGGCGCTTTGAACCGGGGGTGGGCCCGGGCCCTCGCCGACCATCGCACGCGGCCGCCTGCCACGGCGAGTCTTCGCCCGGCGGCTCCCCGCGGGACGCGGGTCGCTGATGCCGTTCGCCGTTCATTCCGCATTTCGCATTCCGCATTTGAACGGCGTCTCCCGCCGCTCCCGCGGCGGGCTCGAATGACAATTGCGCGGCGGGCTCGAATGAAGGTCAGGCGCCCGTCCCGCTCTTCGCGATCACCTTCCGCATCTTCTCGATACCGATCTTCGCGACCTCGGCGGGGTCCTTCTTCCATTCCTCGCGGTTGAACAGCTCCAGCGAGAGCGGCCCGCGGAAACCGTTGGCCCAGAGGTCCTTCAAGAGTTGCGCGAGCGGGAGGATGCCATCGCCAGGGTAGATGCGGTCCGAGTCCTGGAGCTTGAACTGCTCGGGCTGGTTCGGCACGTCGTTCACGTGCCAGAGGGCGTAGATCGAGCCGCTGAGGAACTTGGCGGCGCCGAAGCTCCCGCCGCCGCGGAAGACGTGGAACGTGTCGGCCACGATCGACGCCTCCGGCCGGTCGGCCTCGACCGCCACGGCCGCCGCCTGGCCGAGGGTGTGGACGCTCCGGATAAACCCGACGAACTCCACCGCGACCCCCACGCCGAACTCCTTGCCGACGTCGATGAGCTCGGCGTAGCGCTTGGCGGCCCAAAGGACGTCCATGTCGGGCCGGTCGGGCGTCGGGACGGCGGCGATGTGTGTCGCCCCGACCTTCCGGGCCTGCTTCAGGAGCCCCCGGAGGCGCTCGAAGGTCTTGGGCTTGTCGGCGTCGTTGGGGGGCATGGAGTCCCACAGGCCGATGAGGCCGGCGACCACCAGGCCCGAGTCCTTGATCCGCTTGCCGAGGTCTTCGAGGGAGTTGCCCTTCTTCTCGTACTCCGCCAGCTCGCCGTTCCAGAGCTCGATGGCGTCGTACCCGGCCTTGGCGACAGCGGCGATCTTGGTCTCGAGGTCCGCGGGGCGGATGGTGCTGGAGTTGATCCCCAGGAGCCACCGATCCTTCTTCGGCTTCTCCTCGGCGGCAAGCGCCCGCGCGCCGCCCACGGCCATCATGGCGGCCGCGCCGCCGGCCTTCAGCAAGTCGCGTCGGCTGAGTGGCGACATGGGGCCAGAGCCTCCTGCTGGGTGCAGGCGATACGATAGCAGTTTCGGCGATGGCGCGAACAGAAAAAACACACGCCCAGCAAGCTGGGCGGCTAAGTGGCGTCTGCCGTTTCCGTTCGCCGCTCAATTCGCAATTCGCAATCCGCAATCCGCAATGACTTTGACTCTTGGGCAGTCGGCCGTTAGAATCCGTTCCTCACGCACGTCCCGGCGGGGGAGGTGAAGGGATGATGAAACGCATCGCAGGCCTGCTGGCCCTGGCGGTCCTGGCGGCCGGCTGCCACCGCGCGGAGGCCCTGCGCCATTACGGCACGGGGTACCTGGCCCTGGAGGCGGGCAAAGTCCAGGAAGCCCTCAAGGAGTTCGAGGCGGCGGTGCAGTTCGACGACACGCTCGCCGTCGCCCACGCGAACATCGGCGACATCTACCGCCAGCAGGGCGAGCTGGAGAAGGCGATCAGGCCGTACCAGGCCGCCGTAGCCGCGCGGCCGTACGAGTTCATCTATCATTACCGCCTGGGCCGCGTGTTCCAGGCCCTGGATCGCGACAAGGAGGCCGCCGGCACCTACGAGAGGGCGATCGACCTGAACCCCGACTACGTCCCTGCCCGCGTGAACCTGGGCGTGGTGTACTTCCGCCTCGGCGACCTCGACAAGGCCCAGTCGAACTGCGAGCGGGCGACCGAGCTCGAGCCCAGCCACGCCTTCGCCTGGTCGAACCTCGGCGCGGTCTACGACGCCCAGGGCGACTCGTACCGCGCCATCGCCGCCTACGTCAAGAGCATCGCCCTCGACGCCAAGCAGGGCCCCGTGCACATGAACCTGGGGACGGCGTACCTCAGGCAAGGGCGGCTCGACAAGGCCCTCGAGGAGTTCAAGCTGGCCGTGGCGGCGGATCCCGACTCGCCGATCATCCGCAAGCGCCTGGCGTTCGTCCTCAGCAAGCAGAAGCGGTACGGCGCGGCCATCGAGCAGCTCCAGGTGGTCCTCGAGAAGTTCCCCGACGACTGGGAGTGCCGCAATAGTCTTGCCGCCATCTACATGATCTTTTATCTGAGGCACCCGGAGCAGAACCGCCTGCGCGAACAGGCCCTCGAGGAGTGGCACCAGAGCCTCCAGACGAACCCCGAGCAGCCGTCGGTCAAGGAGCAGGTCGCCCGGTGGTCGAAGCCGGGCGCGGCCGAGGCGCCGGCGATCGACCCGCCGGTCCCGCCGCCCGAGCCGGCCGGGAAACCGTAGGCCAACGTCGCGCACCCTTTGGCCGCCCAGCGTGCTGGGCGGGTCCTTCGTGACGAGGAACCACGCCCATGACCCCCCGAACTCGACTGGCCCCCAGCCCCACCGGCGAGCCGCACATCGGCAACATGTACGTGGCCCTGTTCAACTGGGCCTTCGCGCGGCAGACCGGCGGGCAGTTCCTCATCCGCATCGAGGACACCGACCGCTCGCGATTCGTCGAGGGGGCCGAGGCGATGATCCTCGAGGCCCTCCAGTGGCTCGGCCTCGATTACGACGAGGGGCCGGACCGCGGCGGGCCCGTCGGCCCCTACCGCCAGAGCCAGCGCCTGGAGATCTACCGCGAGCACGCCGACCGCCTCCTGGCCGCCGGCCACGCCTACCGCTGCTTCTGCACCGCCGAGCGGCTGAAGGAACTCCGCCAGCGTCCGCCCCAGGCCGGCCAGGCCGCCGGGTACGACCGCCTGTGCCGCGCGCTTGACCCCGCCGAGTCCGCCCGCCGCGCCGCCGCCGGCGAACCGCACACCGTCCGCCTAGCCGTGCCGCTGGAGGGCGAGACCCGGTTCGCGGACGGCCTCCGCGGCGAGATCACCATCGCCAACGCCATGGTCGACGACCAGGTCCTCATCAAGAGCGATGGCTTTCCTACATATCACATGGCCGTGGTGGTCGACGACCGCCTGATGGGCGTCACGCACGTCATCCGGGCCGAGGAATGGATCACCTCGACCCCCAAGCACGTCCTCCTGTACCAGGCCCTCGGCTGGGAGCTGCCGCAGTTCTACCACGTCTCGCTCATCCGCAATCCCGACCGCTCGAAACTCTCGAAGCGCAAGAACCCGACGAACGTCCTGTGGTATCGCCGGGAAGGGTTTCTGCCGGAGGCGGTCGTGAACTACCTGGGCATGCTCGGCCACTCGATGCCCGACCAGCGAGAGATCTTCACGCTCGCGGAGTTCCGCGAGGCGTTCTCCTGGCAGCGCGTGAACACCACCGGCCCCGTCTTTGACATGGACAAGTTTGAATGGCTGAACGGCGAGTGGATCCGCCGGATGCCGGTCGAGGACCTGGCCGCGCGGCTGCGGAGCGAGGGCTTCATGCCCGCGGGCCTGCCCGACGCCTACGTCCCCGGCGCGGTCAAGCTCATGCAGCCGCGCCTGAAGCGCCTGAAGGAGTTCGCCGACGGCGTGGCGTTCTTCGTCTCGCGCCTGCCGTACGAGCCGGCCCTCCTCATCCCCGACAAGAAGGGCAAACCTCTCCATACCGCCGCCGAGACTTGCGACGCCCTCGCCCGGATGCGCGCGGCCCTCGCCGCCCTGCCCGGCTGGACCGCCGCCGCCCTCGAACCCGGGATGCGCTCCCTCGCCGCCGACCTAGGCTGGAAACACGCCGAACTGTACACCACACTGCGCGTCGCCATCACCTGCCGCCGCATCTCCACGCCGCTCTTTGAGACGATGGAGATCCTCGGGCGCGAAGAGTGTTTGGCGCGCGTGGATGGGGCGATCGAGAAAGCACAGGCCCTTGCGTGAGCCGAGTAAGGAAGTGACGGAGTGACGAAGTGGAAACCGGATACCATGCTTTCGCACTGTAGCGAAAGCATGGTCTTGATTCGACCGCCTGCACGGTAACCGGGATTGTCTTCACGGACCCGAAAGTGGTGTCCGTTGCCGCATCCTCTTGTAGAGGTGCCGCATGAATCTCAGTGAGATGAACGGGAGAACCTTGGCACTGCTCCTGATCGGCAAAGACGAGAATGGCGAAAACGATTGGGCCGTGTTCTGCGGCACGGCGAAATGGGATGGCCGGCACCTGACGTTCGTGCGCGAATCGGAGAGCGTATCCTTTGAGGTCCCAGACGACGCGCTGGAACGCCTCCAGCGGGTCAAGGAGGAGGTCAAGGACGTGTTCTCCGGGGCCGACTTCTTCATCCCTCTGACGGTTAGCCTCCTGCCTGAAGGAACGAAACCGGCCGATTTCATCGCCACGGGGCTAAAGTGGCCGAAGGCGGCAGGATAAAGCTGCTCTGGGCGGAACTTCGCGTTTTGGCATTGACATAAGTGTGCCGTTGACATTTCGCCACCAAATGACCGTGCGTGAGTAGAACTGGGGCCGTTCTAGTCCTCCGACCATGGCTCTGCAAACGCCGTTGAGGCGCTCAAGTGACCTGATTAGGCGGTGAAGATCTGATTCTGGTTGAACGTGGTTCATTGGGCATTCCTCTCTTGTTGGCTGTCTTGGCGGCACACTCGGCCGGGTGCTATGCTTTCGGAACGGCGCCAAGGCCGATGAGTAAGCCTGACACTGAGCGGGGGCGGTCCGGACCGCATGGCTGCGCAGTCGCCTACGACTTGAGTCTCAGGGCCGCGCGGGCGGCCTGGCGGAAGACGCGACAGCGGCGGCGAGCTTCTTTGGCGGACTCGCGGCTCGCCGATTGGCCGGGATAGCGAAAACTCACGGCGTAGTCAGTCAGGAAGGCCAGATCGGCGCGCACGGCTTCCCAAAGGGGCTCAACGGCGAGCGCCTCTTCAAGCAGAGCGACGAGATCGTGCACCTTGGCGAACTCGATCCCCGCCTCGCACAACCGGGCCTTCAGGTACTTCTCGGCGCACTGCTGTGCGTGAAAGCAAAGCGCGTCGTTGTTGCGGTGCTTCCGCGCGCGGAACTCGCGCTCCATCGTGGCGAAATCGCCTTCCGCCTTCTCCACCCATTCACGCGTCATCGGTTTCATAGAGCACCTTCCCCTTCTGAACGATGTCGCGCATGAAGGTGTCGCCCATGGCCAGACGCCGGCGGACTTCCTGCGGCGTGCGCACCAGGAGGTCGAGCGGGAATGGAGGGCGGGTCGCGAGGCGGATCTCGACGGACTTCTCGACCGCGTGGCCCTTGTGAGGGAGAACGACCAGGAGATCGACATCGGAGTCCGGACCGGCCCGCCCTTCGGCGAAGGACCCGAAGAGGACGATCCGCCGCGGGCGGAACTGGCGGGCGATGCGGCGGCTCAGATTCCGGATGTCTTTCATCGCCACCATGCGGCGCTTCCCCGGTCAACCGCCCACATTATATCATGCGTCAGGCCATAGGCCAGAGCGAGATTCCTCGACTCGCTACGCGCGCTCGGAATGACAACGTCGAGCACGTGTGACTTCTGGCCTTGTGTTTGCCCCTTCGCCGTTGCCTCCGTCCCTTTGCCCCTCCGTCCCTTCCTTTCATTCCGCATTTCGCATTTCGCACTTCGCATTGGAACACTGGACAAGTCGGTTCCCTTCTGGCAGAGTATAATGGCTTCATGGGAAGGGGTACGAGAGAGAAGGCATCGCATGGCGACTGAAGAGAAGGCGGCGGCGTCGGATTTCATCCGGGAGGCGGTTCGCGAGGACCTCAGGACGGGGCGGTTCGACCGCGTGCACACGCGCTTTCCGCCCGAGCCCAACGCGTACCTCCACATCGGCCACGCCAAGGCGGTGTGGATCGATTACGGCATCGCCCAGGACTTCGGGGGCCTCTTCAACCTGCGCTTCGACGACACCAACCCGGCGAAGGAGGAGCAGGAGTATGTCGACAAGATCATCGAAGACGTGCGGTGGCTCGGGGCCGACTGGGGCGACCGCCTCCTCTTCGCCTCCGACTACTTCGAGCAGATGTACCAGTGGGCCGAGGACCTCGTCCGCAAGGGCAAGGCCTACGTCTGCGACCTCTCGGCCGACGAGGTGACGGCCTATCGCGGCACCCTGACGCACCCCGGCCGCGAGAGCCCGTACCGCGGCCGCCCGGTCGAGGAGAACCTGGGGCTCTTCCGCCGCATGCGGGCGGGCGAGTTCCCCGACGGATCGAGAACCTTGCGCGCCAAGATCGACATGGCGTCGCCGAATCTCAATATGCGCGACCCGGTCATGTACCGCATCCTCCATGTGCCGCACCACCGCACGGGCAACGCCTGGTGCCTCTACCCGACGTACGACTGGGCCCACGGGCTGGAGGACTCGATCGAGGGCATCACGCACTCGCTGTGCTCGCTGGAGTACGAGAACCACCGGCCGCTGTACGACTGGTTCCTGGACCAGTTGGGCGTCTACCATCCGCGGCAGATCGAGTTCGCGCGGCTGAACCTCACCCACACGGTGATGAGCAAGCGCCTGTTGCTGGAGCTGGTGCGGGCGGGGTGCGTCGAGAGCCTGGACGACCCGCGGATGCCGACGCTGGCGGGCCTCCGGCGCCGCGGCTACACGCCCGAGGCCCTCCGCGACTTCTGCCGGCGGATCGGCATCAACAAGTACGACAGCGTGGTGGACATCGCCCTGCTGGAGCACTGCGTCCGCGAGGACCTCAACCGGCGGGC
>JAPLML010000472.1 GCA_026387055.1 Planctomycetota bacterium
CTCCGGGGCGCCGAACAATAACGGCTACAGCGGCAACAACGCCAACGACCAGGACTTCGTGCGGCTCACCAAGTCGACGGCCAAGTGGGACGACCAGGGCGCGGCGGTCACGGCCCCCTACGTGGTGGAATATGATCTGAACCTGGCCTCCGTCCCGCCGCCCCCCTCGAATTGGACGGTGTTCGAGGCCCGCGGCACGTCCATCAACGGCCTGAGCGACGCCCTCAACATTCTGACCGGCTCCGGCATCACGTATGCAGCGCCGTATGTCAATTACGCCGATCCGGAGGCGCCCGGCGCCGGGCACTACGGCAGCGACGCGCCGTTCGGGGGCAACACCCCGGCCGACGACAATTATTTCGCCCTGCGCGTGACGGGCATCGTCAAGATCCCCACGGCCGGGTCGTGGACGTTCGGCGTGAACAGCGACGACGGCTTCCGCCTGAAGATCGACGGCGCCGCGTTCACCAGCGTCACCGGCACGGGCACCACGATCTCCGGCGACACGATGACGGTGGCGGGGATGCGGGGCTCGGCGGATTCGCTCGGCGTGGCGACGCTTACGGCCGGGACCCACAACGTTGAACTCATCTACTGGGAGGGCGGCGGCGGATCGCAGGTGGAGCTGTTCGCCGCCTCAGGCAGCTACACGGCGTGGGACTCGACGAACTTCGACCTGGTCGGCGACGTCGGCAACGGGGGCTTGGCCCTTCAGGGCGTGAAGGACTTCGTGACCACGGACCTGCGGGCGGCGATGTACGGCGTCAACGGCTCGGCTTACCTGCGCATCCCGTTCACGCTGACCGACCCGGCCGACATCGCCACGCTCACGCTGCGGATGAAGTACGACGACGGCTTCGTGGCCTATCTCAACGGGCAGGAGGCGGCCCGGGCCAACGCGCCGGCGACGCCCGCCTGGGACTCCAGCGCCGCGGCCGAGCGCCTGAACGGTCAGGCCATCACGTATCAGGACTTTGACATTTCGGACATGACCGGTTTCCTGGTGCCCGGCGCCAACGTGCTGGCCATCCAGGGCCTGAACGCTGCCGCCAACAACGCCGACTTCCTCATCCTGCCCGAGCTGGACGCCACCACGACGCCGCAAGTGACCGCCCAGGGGCGCTACTTCGTCATCCCGACGCCGGGGGCCGCGAACGGCGCGGGGACCCAGGACCTCGGGCCGGTGGTCACGAACGTCCCGCCGCCGGCCGTTCCGCCGACCGATGCCGACCCGATCCTCGTGACCGCGCTGGTGCGGCCCACGTCTTCTCCGATCGCCGCCGGTTCGGTCACGCTGCACTACCGCGTGAACTTCGGCGGCGAACTGACGCTGCCCATGTCAGACGATGGGGCGCACGGCGACGGCGCGGCCGGCGACGGGACGTACGGCGCGACCATCCCCGCCGACGCGTCGCTGCCCGGCCAGATGGTCCGCTGGTACGTGACCGCGACGGACACTCTGGGCCGGCAAGGGCGCTGGCCGCTGCCGCAGGACCCCTATCCGGTCGGCACCCGCCGCACGCCGGAGTACGTGGGCACGATGATCGCCGACCCGACGGTCACCAGTTCCATGCCCGTTCTCTACTGGTTCGTTGAGGATCCGACCGCCGCAACGACCACCACCGGCACGCGGGCGTCGGTCTACTACGAGGGCGAGTTCTACGATAACGTCTTCTGCCGCTTCCGCGGCGGCTACGCCACCGGCGGCACCAAGATCGACTTCAACCGGGGGCAGTACTTCCGGTTCTCCCCGGATTACGCGCGGGTGTCGGAGGTCAACCTGAACTACCAGGGCGGCTTGGCCACCGACGACGCCTGGGTCCGCCCCGTCGTCTCCTTTGAGACCTTCCGCGATGCGGGCTGCCCGTACTCCCTGTCGTTCATGATGCGGGTGCAGCAGACGTCGCCCGGCGGCACCGCCGCCATGTTCCGCGTCTTCGTCGAGCAGCCGGACCAGCGGTATCTCGAGCGCCAGGGCCTCTACGCCGACGGCGCCCTCTACAAGCTGGTTGCCGACGTGCCAGGCATGCAGAACGCCACGTCTTTCGAAAAGAAGAACCGCGACGAAGAGGGCTACGCGGACCTACAGGCCTTCCTCGACGGCATCCACCAGGCCGGCGACGCCAAGGTCAACTACATCCTCGACAACGTCAACATCCCGATGATGCTCGACTACCTGGCCGCCACGGTGCTCATCGAGGAGATGGACGCGGTCCAGAAGAACTTCTACCTTTACCGCGACACCCCGGATGCCGACAACCCGAATGGCACCGGCGAGTGGATGATGCTGCCGTGGGACAAGCACCTGACGTTCGGCAAGAACGCCGGCATCGCCGACTACCAGGCCAAGGATCCGCAGGCCCACCCGTTCCTCGGCGACTCGGAGCACCCCAAGATCGACAGCGCGGGGGCATGGAACTATCTGATTGATGCGATCCTGGATATCCCGGCCGTCAAGGAGATGTACCGGCGGCGGCTGCGGACCCTCATGGACCAGCTTCTCCAGACGCCCGACACGCCGTACGTGAACCGCTACTACGAGACGCGCCTGGACGCCCTCTACACCCAACTGATGGGCGACGCGCAGTTCGTCGGCCAGCAGGGCGACCGCCAGTGGGCCTTCGACGACATCAAGACGAAGTACCTGGACGCCCGGCGCGACCACTTCTTCCTCGATCACAGCGCCAACGCGAACTACCCCGACTATGCGGGCATCCCCACCGAGCAGCCCGCCAACCCGACTCTCCTCTTCGGCGCGTACGACTCCAACCCGGTCTCGGGCAACCAGGACGAAGAGTACATCGAGGTCCGCAACCCGAACGCGTTTGCCGTCGACATCTCCGGCTGGGAGCTCCAGGGGGCGGTCCAGCACACGTTTCTGCCGGGCACGGTCATCCCCGCCGGCGGTTCCCTCTACGTGACGCCCAATGCCAGGGCCTTCCGGGCGCGGACGACCGGGCCGCGCGGCGGCCAGGGCCTCCTCATCCAGGGCAACTCCAAAGGCCACCTGTCGAACTGGGCCGAGGCCGTCCGCCTGGTCGACGACCGCGGCGGCCTGAAGGACGCCTTCACCACGCCGCCGGCCCCCACCGACCCGCAGCGATACCTGCGGATCACCGAGCTCCAGTATCATCCGAAGGACCCGGCAGCGGCCCCGTCGCCGGAGGCCTCCTATCTCAACGACGATTTCGAGTATATCGAACTCAAGAATACGAGCGCGACGCAGACGATCGACCTGGCGGGCGTGAGGTTCTCCGGGGGCGTCGCCTTCACGTTCCCGGCGATGGCGCTCGGCCCCGGCCAGCACGCCCTGGTCGTGGGCAACGTGGCCGCCTTCCAGGCGCGCTACGGCCACGCGTACGACGGGATCCTGGCGGGTCCGTTCGCCGCGGGCAACTTGAACAACGGCGGGGAACAGGTCCGCCTCGACGACGCCCAGGGCAGCACGATCCTCGCGTTCACGTACAGCGAGACGTGGCGCCCGAACACCGACAGCGAGGGCTTCTCGCTGACGATCCTCGACCCCGCGGCGGCGGACCGCGGCCTCTGGGACTCCAAGGACGGCTGGCGCCCCAGCCGCCTCGCGGGCGGTTCCCCCGGCACGGATGACGTGGACCTTGCGCCCGGCGCGATCGAGGTGAATGAGGTCCTGGCCCACCAGGACACCGAGCCGCCTGGCGACTGGATCGAGCTGAAGAACACCAGTGCCGCGCCCGTCGACCTGAACGGCTGGTACCTGAGCGACGACCCGGCGAACCTGACGAAGTATTGCATCATCGCCGACGCCAATCATCCGACCACGGTGATCCAGCCCGGCGGGTACATGGTGTTCACCGAGTCGGCCGACTTCGGTCCGCTGGCGTGCGCCACCGGCTTTGCGCTCAGCGAGTTGGGGGACTCGGTCTACCTCACGTCCGTGGTGTCGCCGGGCGGGGCGCTGGCGGGGTATCGGGAGAGCCGGGAGTTCAACGCCTCGGACCGCGAGGCGCCGTTCACGGAGTACACGAAGAGCACGGGCGGCACCGACTTTGTGGCCGAAAGCGCCAAGACGCCCGGCGCCGCCAACGCCTACCCGCTCGTCGGGCCGGTGGTGGTGGCAGGCACGACCTACTCGCCGGGCGTGGTCTTCAGCGAGGTCATGTACCACCCGGCGGACGGCGGCGACGAGTTCATCGAGCTGCGCAACATGGCGGGCGTCGATGTCCCGCTGTACGATCCGGCCCATCCGGCCAACACGTGGAAGTTCACCGACGGCATCGCCTTCGCGTTCCCGACCGGCTCCGTGATCCCCGCGAACCAGTACGCCCTGGTGGTGGGGATCGACCCCGCGGCCTTCCGCACGAAGTACGCGGTGCCGGCGGCCGCGGCGATCTTCGGTCCCTACGCGGGGGCGCTGGCCAACGAGGGGGAGACGCTGGAGCTCTCCAGGCCGGGCGGGCCCGAGTCGCTTCCGCCTTACACCGTCCCCTACTACCGCGTGGACCGGCTGACGTATGGAGATAGCATGCCTTGGCCGGAGTGGGCGGACGGGCACGGCTCCCCGCTCATCCGCAAGGCGGCGGCGGACTACGGCAACGACGCGGCCAACTGGGAGGCCGGCAACGCCGGCGGCACGCCCGGCGCGGCCAACATCCCCCTCGATCCCACGTCGCCGTCGGCGCCGACCGGCCTGACCGCAACGCCCGTCGGCACCTCGCGGATCGACCTCGCCTGGGCGGCGGCCGGCGACCCGGATACGGGCGTCCGCGGCTACGACATCTATCGCAACGGCCTCAAGATCGCCGCGGCGACCGGCACCGCGTTCTCGTTCACGAATGTCTACCCATCGATCACGTACACCTACGAGGTCGCGGCCCTGAACCGGGACGGCGTGGCGAGCGGCCTGAGCGGCCCCGCCGCCACCCGGATCGTCGGCATCGAATCGGCCGGCGCGGCCGACGCGTCCACCGTCAAGTTGACCTTCACCGAGCTCATGGACCGCGACTCGGCCCAGGACGCCGCGCTCTACGCGGTGAGCCATGCGGGCGGCCCGATGACGGTCTCGAGCGCCGTCCTCCAGCCCGACCGGCGGACGGTCTTCCTCACGCTCGCGGCGCCCATGACGTCGGGCGTGGCCTACACCGTGTCGGCCCATGATGTTCTGAGCAGGGCGGGATACCGCGTCCAGGCGGGCACGCAGCAGAACTTCACCTATACGCCTCCCGTCGCAGGCGCCGTTCTGCGGGAGTACTGGCTCAACATCGGCGGGGGGACGGTCGCCGACCTGACCGGCAACCCGAGCTACCCGGATAGCCCGTCGGGCCGCGAGCCGCTCGCGTCGTTCGAGACGGCGCCCAACTGGGGCGACGCCTACGGCGACCGCCTGCGGTCGTACATCACGGCCCCGGCGACCGGGTCGTACACGTTCTGGATCTCGAGCGACGACGCCTCGGAGCTGTGGCTCAGCACCGACGAGAACCCGGCCAACGCCGCCAGGATCGCCTACGTGTCGGGCTGGACCAACTGGCACGAGTGGACCCGCGAGGCCAACCAGAGCTCGGCCAACGTGGTCGGCGCCATCAGCCTGACCGCCGGCCAGCGGTACTACATCGAGGCTGTCCACAAAGAGGGCGGAGGCGGCGATCACCTGTCGGTCCGCTGGCAACTGCCCGACGCCACCATCGAGGAGCCGATCCCCGGCACCCGCCTGACGCTCTTCGTCCCGACGGGCAGCGTCCTGCGGGAGTGGTGGACCGGCCTCTCGGGCACGGCCGTCTCGAATCTGACCAATGACCCGAACTACCCTGATAGCCCCACGGGCATCAGCTACCCGAGCTCCCTCGAGGCGCCCAGGGACTGGAACGACAATTACGGCACGCGCCTGCGTTCGTACGTCACCGCCCCGGCGACAGGCGCCTACACCTTCTGGATCGCCAGCGACGATGCCTCGGAGCTCTGGCTGAGCACGAACGACGATCCGGCCAACGCGCGAAGGATCGCGTACGTTTCGGGGTGGACCAACTGGCGCGAATGGACGCGGGAGGCGAACCAGAACTCCGCCAACGCGGTCGGCGCGATCAACCTCGTCGCCGGCCAGCGGTATTACATCGAGGCCCTCCAGAAAGAGGGCGGCGGCGGCGATCATCTGTCGGTCCGCTGGCAACTGCCCGACGCCACCGTCGAGGAACCCATCCCCGCCGGCCGCCTGACGCTCTTCGTGCCGACGCTCCCGACCGTCAGCATCGCCGCGACGGACCCGGACGCCTCCGAGACCGGGCCCGACAAGGGCACGTTCACGATCTCCCGCGCCGGCGACACGACGCGGGCCCTCACGGTCTACTACACGGTCACCGGCACGGCGAGCGGGCCTGATATCCAGGAGGACCTGACGCAGACCGCGGTCATCCCGGCCGGCGCTTCGTCGGTCAACATCGACGCGACGCCCGTGGACGATGCGATTCAGGAGCCCGGCCAGACGGTGCACCTGACGCTCGTGGCCGACCGGCGCTACGACATCGGCACGGGCCAGGCCGACGTCACGATTGCAGACAATGATCCCAACCATCCGCCGGTCATCGCGGCCCATGCCTTCAGCGTGGCCGAGAAGAGCCCCAACGGGACGGTGGTCGGGACGGTGACGTCAGCCGACCCGGACGAGGGGCAGACGCCGGCCTACGCCATTACCGCCGGCAATGCGAACGGCGTCTTTGCGATCGACGCCGCCACGGGCCGGATCACGGTGAACGATTCCTCCGCCTTGGACCACGAGACGCAGGAGGTCTGCACGCTCACCGTCCAGGTCACGGACACCGGGGCGCCGCCGCAAAGCAGCGCGGCCACCGTGACCGTGACCGTCGGCGACGTGAATGAAGCGCCGGTGATCAACGGTCAGGCGTTCAGCGTCGACGAGCGCAGCCCGAACGGCGCCGTGGTGGGAACGGTGGTCGCGATCGACCCCGATGAAGGGCAGACGCCGGCCTACGCCATCACCGCGGGCAACACGAACAACGTCTTTGCGATCGACCCCGCGACGGGCCGGATCACGGTGAACAACTCCGCCGCCCTGGACCACGAGGCGATGCCCACCTGCACGCTGACGGTCCAGGCGACGGACAGCGCGGCGCCGCCGCTCGGCAGCACGGCGACCGTGACGGTGACGGTCAACGACGTGATCGAACCGACCGGCGATCCGATCATCGCCGAGTTCATGGCCAACAACAACACGACGCTCCAGGACCAGGACGGAGATTTCCCGGACTGGATCGAGATTCACAACAGCGGCGCCACGGGGATCAACCTTGTCGGCTTCTACCTGACGGACGATCCGGCGAACCTGACGAAGTGGCGGTTCCCCTCCGCGTTCCTGCCGGCGGGCGGATACCTCGTGGTGTTCGCCTCCGATAAGAACCGGGCGGCGGCGGGCCAGGAACTCCACACGAACTTCAAGATGGACGCGGCCGGCGAGTACCTGGCCCTGGTCCGGCCCGACGGCCACACGATCGCCACGGAGTTCTGGCCGCAGTTCCCCGACCAGTACGCGGATATATCCTATGGCTATGGCCAGAACACTTACACGAAAACCCTGGTCGGCCCGGAGGCGGCCACGGTGGTCCGCATTCCGTCGGCGCCGGTCGCCAACTGGACGACCTGGGACTACGATGACAGCGGCTGGACGCTGCGCGGCACGAGCGGCGTGGGCTACGAGTCGCTCGTCCCCGGCTTCGCGGTCACGGACTACTTCGCCAACGGCGAGATCCTGTCGCTCGCCGAGGCCGAGAGCGTCATCGGCACGCCCTCCAAGCAGACGCGCGTGGTGTCGCAGAACGACCCGGTCATCAACTATTCCAGCGGCCAGTACTTCGGCGGCGACCTGCCTTACCCGGGGACCCTGATCACCGACAATCCGGAGCGCCTGGTCACGCAGGCGGCGGCCACGATCACCATCCCGGCGTCGGACTACTACACCTTCGGCGTGAGCAGCGACGACGGCTTCGGCCTGACGATCTGGAGCGCCGCCGACTCGTTCCACATCGAGTTCGCCGGGCTTCGCGGCAACGGGGCGACGCTGGGCTCCCGCTACTTCACGGCCGGCACCTACGAACTGCGGCTCGTGTCGTTCGAGAACGGCGGCGGGCAGTCCGTGGAGCTCTACGCGGCCCGCGGGCAGTTCGCCGGCTTCGACTACACCAACTTCCATCTCGTCGGCGACACGGGCAGCGGCGGCCTGCGGGTCGACAGCGTGCCGATCGCCGCGGGAGGCGGGGCCGGCGTCTACGGCAGCGTCATCCATACGAATGTCGAAGCGGAGATGAAGGGCGTCAACCCGTCGGCCTACATCCGCATCCCGTTCACGATCGCGGACCTCTCGCCGTACAACTCGCTCGCGCTGAAGATGAAGTACGACGACGGGTTCGTGGCGTACCTGAACGGCGTGGAGGTGGCCCGCCGCAACGCCCCCGAGACGGTGACGTGGAACTCCACGGCCCCGGCCGACCGCGCGCCGGCCGACGCCCTGAAGTACGAGGAAATCGACATCTCTGTGCACCTGGGACTCCTGCGTCTCGGGCAGAACGTCCTGGCCATCCAGGGACTGAACTACGGCGCCGCCGACAACGATTTCCTCGTGCTGCCGGAGCTGGTCGACATCGACTACCTGGGGCTCGGCCTCCACTACTTTGCGACGCCGACCCCCGGCAGCGCCAACCTGACCGACTACTACGCCTACGTGGCCGACACGAAGTTCGACCACGACCGCGGTTTCTACGATGCGGCGTTCGACCTGGCCATCACGACGGAGACGCCCGACGCCACGATCCGCTACACCATGGACGGCAGCGCGCCGACGGCGTCGACGGGCACGGTCTACACGGGGCCGATTCCCATCGCGACGACCACGGTCCTCAGGGCGGCGGCTTTCAAGGAGGGCTACGAGCCGGCCAACGTCGACACGCAGACGTACGTCTTCCTGGACGACGTGATCCACCAGCCCGCCAACCCGCCCGGATTCCCCACGACCTGGGGAACCGTCTCGGCGGATTACGAGATGGACCCGACGGTGGTGAACGATCTGGCCTACAGCGCCCTCATCAAGGACGCCCTGAAGTCCATCCCGACGATGTCGATCGTTGCGAACCTGAACGACCTGTTCGGGCCGTCGGGCATCTACTCGTATCCCACGCAGTCGAGCGACCCGACCATCCCCGCGTCGCTGGAGTACTTCAACGCCGACGGCGGAAAGGACTTCCAGACCGACGCCGGCGTGAAGATCTACGGCAACGTCGGGCGCGACCCGAGCTTCCTCAAGCACACGTTCCGCCTCAAGTTCACGGCCGACTACGGCCCGACCAAGCTGAACTTCGACCTCTTCGGCGGCCGCGCGGTCCAGCAGTTCGACACCCTCATCCTGCGCTCGAATTTCAACGACGCCTGGATCTGGGGCGACACGAACGTCCAGTACATCCGCGAGCAGTGGAACCATGAGGTCCAGTTGCTTATGGGCGGGCTGTCGTCCCACGGCACCTTCGTCCATCTCTACGTGAACGGGCTCTACTGGGGGCTCTACAATCCCGTCGAGCGGCCCGATGACGCCTTCGCCGCCTCTTACCTCGGGGGCGACAAGACCGAATACGACGCCCGCAACTGCAACGAGACCGGCCCCATCGCGGGCGACGAGGTCGCCTGGAACCAGATGTTCAACCTGGCCAACACCGGAAACATCGACGGCGGGACGTTCGATGCGGGCGCCCTGGCCGGCGACGCCAACTACCAGGCGATCCAGCAGTACCTCGACGTCCCCGGCCTGGCCGACTACGTCCTGATGAACTACTACGGCGGCAACTGGGACTGGGACGGCCACAACTGGTATGCCGCGCGCCGCCGCGCGGCGGGCGCCGGCTACGAGTTCTTCTCCTGGGATGCCGAGGGCAGCCTCGGCGCCAACTGGACCGGCCTCGGCGTGGACGCCAACGTCACGGGCGTCAACAACGACCGGTGCCCCACGCGGCTGTTCCAGCAACTGCGGGCCAACCCCGAGTTCCGCCTCCTGCTGATGGACCGCATCTACAAGCACTTCTTCAACAACGGGGTCTTCACGTCGGCCCAGGCCGCGGCCCTGTACGAGGACCTCGCCGCCGAGGTGGAGCAGGCGATCATCGGCGAGTCGGCCCGCTGGGGCGACCTGAAGCGCGAGCCGCCCTACACCCTCGACGGGAGCTGGGCCACGACGCGCGACTGGGAGATGAACACCTACTTCCCGCAGCGCACGGTCATCGTCATCCAGCAACTCCGCGACGCCGGCATGTATCCGGCGCTCGCCGACGGCGCCGACGCGCCCGAGTACAACCAGAGCGGCGGGAGCATCGAGCCGGGGTTCGTGCTCACGATGGCGAACCCCAACACCGCCGGGACGATCTACTACTCGCTGGACGGCTCGGACCCGCGGCTGCCGGGCGGCGGCATCTCGCCCCAGGCCGTGTCTTACTCCGGCGCCCTCACGCTCATGGACAGCACCCTGGTCCGGGCCCGCGTTCTGAACGGGACCCTCTGGAGCGCGGTCCATGACGCGGTGTTCGTCATTCCCACGCCGCCGTCGCTGCGGATCACCGAGCTGATGTACCACCCGCAGAACCCGCCGACGGGGAGCTCGTTCTCGGCGGAGGACTTCGAGTTCATCGAGCTCAAGAACATCGGCGCCGCGCCGCTCAACCTGGGCGGGATGCAGTTCACGAACGGCGTCGACTTCATCTTCCCGGACATGACGCTGCCCGCGGGCGGCTACACGGTCGTGGTGGCCAACCAGGCGGCGTTCGAGTCGCGCTATGGTATGTCCATCCCTGTGGCTGGCCAGTATATCGCCGGCAATCTGAACAACGGCGGCGAGCGCATCGAGCTGGCAGGCAGGTTCGGCGAGCCGATCCTCGGCTTCAGTTACAGCGAGAACTGGTACCCGGCCTCCAACGGCGAAGGGTTCTCCCTGAGCCTCATCGACCCGCTGGCCGACCCGTCCACCTGGGGCGATCAGGACAGTTGGTGGCTGAGCCAGAACGTCGGCGGCACGCCCGGCGCCGATAACGTCGGCATGACGCCTCACTCGGTCGTCATAAACGAACTGCTGGCCCACACCGACGCCGCCCTGATGGACTGGGTGGAACTCAAGAACACCAGCGGCGGGCCGATCGACGTCGGCGGCTGGTACCTGTCGGACGACCTCGCGAACCTCAAAAAGTACCGCATCGCCCCCGGCACGACGATCCAGTCGGGCCAGTACCTGCTGCTGACCCAGCGCGACAACTTCGGCAACCCGGCCGACCCCGGATGCCTCTCCGCCTTCGGCTACAGCGAGTACGGCGAGACGGTCTACCTGACGGCGGCCGACTCAAGCGACAACCTCTTGGGGTACCGCGAGGTGCAGGACTTCGGCGCCTCCGACCGCGAGGTGCCGTTCATCCGGTACGTCAAGAGCACCGGCAAGGCCGATTTCGTGGCCGAAGACGGCAGCACGCCCAATGGCGACAATGCCTATCCGCTCATCGGCCCGGTGATTATCAGCGAAGTGATGTACCATCCGTCGAACGACACGGACGAGTTCATCGAGCTTCGCAACATCACCGCCGCCCCTGTGCTGCTCTACGATCCGGCCCATCCGGAGAATACGTGGAAGGTCGAAGGCGGCGTCACCTATACCTTCGCCACGGGCCTGTCGATTCCGGCGAACGGATACCTGCTGCTCGTGAACACCGACGCCGCCGCCTTCCGGGCGAAGTACGGCGTGCCGGCGGAGGTTCAGATCCTGGGACCTTACACGGGCCACCTGAACAACGCCGGCGAGAACATCCGGCTATACAAGCCCGGCGGCCCGGACCCGCTGCCGCCTCACCAGGTGCCGTACTACGTGGTGGACCGCCTGTCATACCATCCCGCGGCCCCGTGGCCGACGCCGGCCGACGGTTTCGGTCCGTCGCTCCAGCGGACGTCGGCGACGAACTACGGCAACGACCCGGTGAACTGGAACGCGGGGCCGAACGAGGGCACCCCCGGCCGGGCGAACGGCTCAACCGAGGTCACGCCGCCGCGCCTCGAGACCGTCAAGACCACCGACGGCATCCCGAACCAGGTGACGGTGACCTTCAACGAGGCGGTCGACCTCGCCTCGTCGCACGAGATCGCGAACTACGCCATCGATGGCGGCGTGACGGTCCTCGGCGTCAGCGACGGCCCGAACAACCGGACGGTCGTCCTCGACACGACGCCGCTCTCGGAAGACGTGGTCTACACGCTCTCGATCAACCACGTGCAGAATGCGGCGGGCATCGAGATCGCGGCCGACACCGGGGCGACCTTCAACTACTTTGAAGCGGGCACGGGACTGAAAGGCGCGTACTTCCAGTACGCCAGTGCCGGCAACATGTTCGATCCGGCGGACCTCAAGCTGACCCGCATCGACCCGGCGGTCGACTTCCACTGGGACGGCGGCGAGGCGGCGCCGGGCGTGGCGGCCACCAACTTCGCCGTCCGATGGACCGGCTCGGTCAAGCCGGCCTACTCGGAAACCTACACCTTCTACACCGTGACCGACGACGGGGTCAGCCTGTGGGTCAACGGGCAGCAGCTCGTCAATGATCCGACTTCCCACGGGGACCAGGAGTTCGCCGGATCGATCGGCCTGGTGGCCGGTCAGTACTACGATATCAAGATGGAATTCTTCCAGGGGGGCGGCCCGGCCACCGCCCGGCTCCTGTGGTCCAGCGCGCGCCAGCCCAAGGCGGTCATCGAGACCCGCTACCTGTATGAAACCTCCAGGCCGAGCCTGACCTGGGCGAAGGCCATGGACCAGACCACGGTGTCGCTGGTCTTCACGGAGGAGATGGAGCGGGATTCGGCGCAGGAGGCCGCCAACTACCAGGTCCTCTTCGGCGCCGGTCAGCAGGTGC
>JAPLML010000260.1 GCA_026387055.1 Planctomycetota bacterium
TGACGACGTAGTCGTCGGCCCCGAGGCGCAGGCCCTTGACGCGGTCGCTCTCCTCGCCGCGGGCCGTGAGGATGATGACGGGCAGCGTCGGCCGCTCGGCCCGGACCGCCTTGAGGATCGCCAGGCCGTCGGGCCCCGGCAGGACGAGGTCCAGGAGGATGAGGTCGCACTCGGCGGTCTGGGCCAGGACGAGGCCCTTGTGGCCGTCGGCGGCCGCCAGGGGCGTGTAGCCGGCGTACGCAAGGGCATCGACGATCCCCTCGCGGATGGCGGCGTCGTCTTCGATGACCAGCACCGTGCGCTTCTGCATGGGTCACCTTGTCGAAGTCTGCGGCCGCTTCCGCGGCGGGCTCAAGCGTTCATTCTATAGTATCCCGCACGCGACACAACAGTATGCCGGCGTCTTGGCGCGATCATCCCCAGAAGTAGTGCCACTTGTACTCCAGGTCGATGCTCTTGCCGGGCTGGAGAGTGAACTTCCAGGTGCTCCGGCCCATGCCGTTGAACTGGTACCACCACGGCGCCCAGCCGTACCAGTTCCACCAGGGGGGAAGGGCTTCGGCGTCGGCCCAGCCGCCTTCGGCCCAGGTGAGCTGCTCGATGACGCCCTCCTGGCCGGCGCTGTCAAGGAGCCCCAGGACGTGCCGCACAACCTCGACCTCAACCGGACGGTCCTTGTAGCTGGTGAGATGGATCTTCCCGGCCAGGTCAATACGGTCGAAGTTGGAGCCGTGCCACGTGGCCGCGTTGGGGGTCCGGCCGGATTCGTTGTCTTTCCTCTCGACCGCGATGTCGACGGCGGCCGTGACTTCCAGGTCGGCCGTCGCGCCGACGGCCGCGTACTTCATCAGGCCCTGGGCCAGCGGGCGGCCGTCCCGCACGATCAGCGCCGGCGCCGTCGTCAGAGGATAGTCGCTCTTATTGGCGAGCCGGAGGTTGTGCATGACCTTCGGCGCCGCCATCAGGCGGGCCAGCTCGAGCTGATGCTGGTTGTCCATACGCTGGCGGGCTTCGGGCGGCGGGCCGAACGGCAGGTCCAGACAGTAGACATCTTTGTAGGCCAGATCGTACTCGGCCACGGGCAGGACCATCCGTTCTCCCTTCCTGAGCGTGATGTGCTCAACCGTGAAAACGTAGAGGTCCTCGTTCTTGCGACCGCCCGAGATCTCGGGGCCGAGATCCATGGCCCGCCCGCCCGGGGGCGGCTCCTCCGCCGGGGCCCGCTGCTCCGTCATGCGGGCCGACTGGCTCATGATGGCGTTGGAGAAGGCGTAGGCCGTCCGGGCGTCGCGCCGGAAGTAGCTTGAGAGCTGGGCCACCGCCTGCTGGAGCGACATGGGGTCCAACGTCTCCTGGAAGGCAAACGTCGGCACGCCGATGACCAGGTTGGCCTTCACGTCGACCAGGTCGGCCAACTCGTTGATCAGCGTGGCCTGGAGCTTGAGATGCGCCTTGCCTTTGCCGTCAATCTCGACGCGGTAGTTGGGTATCCAGCGGAGGCCCCGCTGGAGGTAGACCATCCCGACCTTGGCGGTCTTCTCGGGCTTTGCGCGCCCCCAATCGAGGCGCAGCGTGAGGCTGTTGCGGAACTCCTCGGCGGCGACGTCGGACGCCGGGGCGCCCAGGAACGTCACGCTGTCGACGCGGGCGATGGGAAGGACCCGCACGCCGTCGGCGGTCTTGAGGAGGAGGACGGCGCCCTTCTCCGCCAGGCGTTCTTCGGCGCCGGGCGGGCTGGTGCGGGCCAGTTCCTCGGCGCTGCGTGTGGGGATGCCGAGGATCGTGCCCTCGTAGACGTCGCCCTCCTTGCCCTCTTTGGGACTGGTCTCCCGGATGCGGACCTTCGCCCCGACGTTGCCTTCCAGCAGCTCGGGAATCGCGAGGGCTGTCCGCTTGAGCGTCGCGCGGCGCCGCCCCGCCGTAACGGCGGTCAGTTTGACCTTCGGGTCGGCCGAGTAGGGCCAGAAGGTCCCGAGGACGGGCGCGGGAAGGTAATCCAGCACGACGCGGCCCTCCGCGTCGGTCGCGGCCGCTCCCTCGTGCAGGACGAACGCGTGGCCGTCCTTGAAGACCGTGACCTCTTTGACAGGCATGTTGACAGGCGTTTCCGGCCCGCCCGCGCAGGCGGCGCCGACCCACACCGTCCCCACGACGATGCCTATCGATAGCAGACCCATTGTGCCCAAGGTGCTCGAATGGCTTCTCATGTTCCACCTCCTTGCGTGTGAAGCACCGTACCCCTCGCCTGTAAGTATTATCGCCCAAGAGGGGCGGCTTGTGGGTAACGGGCCTGTAACAAGCGGCCGGGGCCGCGGGCATCGGGCCTTTGCCGATAGGGCCGCGCGGGATTGCCCCAACGCCGGAAAGCGTGCTTTCCCGGTGCACGGAAGCGGAGGGTCGCCTATGGCGGGAAGGAAGCCGGCACGCTAGAGTGGCGGGTGAAGCGTGCGGCCGAGGCGAGCCGGTTCCGGGGCAGCGCCCCGGGGCGCTGCCCGCCGGCCTGTGCTCTGGCATCGGGAGGTGTACCATGGGAACGCTCTTGCACATTCAGGCTTCGCCGATGAAGGAACGGTCGTTCTCGCTTCACACGGCCACCGCGTTCATCGGGAGTTACCTCCAATCGCACCCGAGCGACACCGTCCGGACGGTCGACGTCTTCGACGGCACGCTCGCCGAGTTCGGCGTCCTCCAGGCGGCCGCCAAGTACAAGATCCTCCACGGGAAGCCCGCCTCGGAAGAGGAGCGGACCGCCTGGGCGGCCGTCGAGAAGACCGTGGCCGAGTTCCGGGCGGCCGACAAGTACGTCTTCTCCTCGGCCATGTGGAACTTCGGCCCCCCGTACATGCTCAAAAAATATATCGATATCATTGTTCAGCCGACGCTGACGTTCGCGTACTCCCCCGCCGAGGGGTACAAGGGCCTCGTGACGGGCAAGCCCGCCCTGCTGATCCTGGCGCGCGGCGGGGCGTATGGCCCGGGCTCGGGTGCGGAAGGCTACGATTTCCAGAAGCCCTACCTGGAGATGATCCTGCGGTTCATCGGCTTCACCCGGATCGACACCATCCTGGTGGAGCCGACCCTGATGGGCGGCCCGCCGGCGGCCGCCGAGAAGCTGGCCGCCGCCATCGCGGTGGCGCGCGAGAAGGCCAGGACGTTCTGATACGACATCGCCGCTTCGCGCGGCGGGTCTCCCGACCCGCCGCGCACCAGCGTTATCTCGCCGCTGGGGGGCAATTGCCGCGCGGTGGGTCAGGAGACCCACCGCGCACGAGGTTAAGTGACGGTGTTGTATTGGGCGCCCCGCACGCTGGGCGGC
>JAPLML010000368.1 GCA_026387055.1 Planctomycetota bacterium
GATGCACGGCCACGCAACGGCGCGTGGCCGTGCCACCCGCGACTCGGAGGTCTCCGTGTCATTTGCTGAAGTGCAATATCAGGACACGGCGGTCCGCATGCTCCGCGCGGCGGTGGCGGGCGACCGCGTGGCCCACGCGTACCTCTTCGTCGGGCCGCCCGGCGTGGGCAAGGGCCTGACCGCCAAGGAGTTCACCAAGCTCCTCTTCTGCGAGTCGCCGCGCGGCAAGACGCCCCAGACGGTCGACCCGTGCGACCAATGCACGCACTGCCGGCGCATCGACCGCGGCACGCACCCCGACCTCTACTGGTTCCGCAAGGAGCCCGACCGCAACGATTTTCGGATCTGCCTTGTGGTGCGTAAGGACCAGTCCCCGCCCGGCCCCACGGTGACCGAGTCCGTGATACTGCATCCGATGGAGGCCCGCCGCACGGTCACCGTGCTGGACGATGCAGAGTTTCTGAACCGCGAGGCCGCCAACGCCCTGCTGAAGACCCTCGAAGAGCCGTCGCCGCACGCGGTGCTCATTCTTCTCGCCGCCGATGCCTCGCCGCTTCCGGGCACGATCCTGTCGCGGTGCCAGTGGGTGCGGTTCGGATCGCTGCCCGAGGAGTTCGTGGCCCAGAAGGTGCGCGAGGCCCTCGCCGCCAAGGCCAGCCAGCCACCGGTCCGTGGCAAGAAGGCCGAGCCGGCGCCGGCGGTGTCGGCCGAGGAGATCGCGTTCGTCTCGCGCTTCTCCGGCGGCTCGATCGAGCAGGCGGCGCGCCTGGCGGGGAGCGGACTCCATCCTCTCAAGCGGCAGATCCTGACGCAGCTTCCCGAGATGGACGCGGCCGCCGCCCTCGACATGGCCGCCGCGATCGACAAGTGGGCCCGCGACCAGGTGAAGGAGGCCCACGTCAAGATGGAGTCGCCCGAGGGACACGCCGTGCGGCGGTGGGCGTCGCGGCTCGCGCTGGCGGCCGTGGCCTCGGCCTTCGGCGACGCGGGCGTCCTGGCTGCGACCGGCATCGCGGCCCGCCCCATCAACGCCGATCAGCCGACGACCCTTGCGGCCCTGGCCGCCTGGCCCGCCGAAGCCACCGCCCAGGCCGTCGGGATCCTGGCCGACGCCCAGGCCCACATCGACCGCTACGTTCACACCGAGCTCGCTACCGAGAACGCCCTGGTCCAACTCAGCCGCCTGCGCCCGCCGGTCGCCCGGAAGTAGTCGATGGGTGCGCGGCGGCTCAGGAGAGCCGCCGCGCACGACGTTCAATGGGGCGCTGTCGCGCTAACCAAGCTTTTGTGTTGCAAACAGCCCGCCGGAAGCCTATTTTATGGCACTTTCGGCGTCCCGGCCGGGGCGAAAAGAGAAAGGCAGAACGGATGACACTCTCGTTTTTCAGGCGCCACCGCAAGTGGTTCATGGTGCTGATGTTCCTGAGCCTCTTCGGCATCGTCATCTTCGGCTGGTGGCATTCCGTCGAGGAGAAGCTCTCCATGTGGATGGGCTCCCACCCCACCACGCAGAAGGTGGGCACCATCGCCGGCCGCCAGGTCCGCGAGAACGAGGTTCAGGAGTTCTTCTTCGGAATGAAGGCGGCGGGGGAAGCCAGCCAGTGGATGGCCATGGCCCTGGAATCGAAGGCCACCGCGCCCGAGGCCCGCATCCGGCTCTATATGAACACCGTCGGCGCGACCGCCTGGCCGATCCTGGCCTCGACCCTCAGCCGCGAGAAGCCCGACCGGCTGACCCTCATGACATGGCTCGCGCTGTACGAGGAGGGCCGCCAGCAGGGCTTCGACGCCTCGCCCGCCGCGGTCGACGCGCGGCTCCGGGCCCTCGAGGAACTCGGCCTGGCGCGCGACACGCTCAACCAGATCGTCGGCCGCACGGCCGGCGGGCAGAAGGCCTGGCTCCTCGAAGCTATGCGCAAAGATATGACCTTGCGCACTTATATCAACTGGCTCAGCGAAGTCCTGGCCGGGGCCGTCGAACCCGAGATGCGCCGCGAGTTCGCCCGCCTCGACGAGCGCCTCAAGGTGCGCCTCGAAGTCCTCAAGGCCGCCGACGCCCTCCCCGAGATCAAGGACGTGCCCGAGGAACTCCTCGCGCAGCAGTTCCAGAAGCACAAGGCCTTCCTCCC
>JAPLML010000594.1 GCA_026387055.1 Planctomycetota bacterium
CCGTGCCGAGCGCCGACGTGGTCGAGTCCGGCCCGCCCACGTTGTCGGTGACGTCGAACGCCACGATGCTGAGCAGGTCGCTCCTCTCCGGCCGATCGAGGATATAGGCGCCGGCGCCCCCGACGAGCGACCCGGTGACCGCCGCCGTGCCGCCGGACCCGGTGACCGTGGCATAGCCCGGCAGCAGTTCCTCGATCGGCAGAGCCGACAGGCGCTGTTCGTAGTCGGCTTCCGATTCATAAACATCCGCCTGGCGCGCCGCGTCGTAGCGCAGCAGCGGCTCGGGCAACAGAACGGTATTTTGCACGATCACGAACACGCGGCCGTCGATGGCCCGCGATTCCAGGAGGCCGCCGTCCAGGTACGTTTCCTCGACCAGGGCCGGCGCCGAGCGGTCCGTGACGTCAAAGACTGTCACCTTGACCTTGGGCTTCTCCCGGGGCCGCGGATTGGGCCGGACGCTGCCGAACGCGATGAACCCCGACCCCCCATCGTTCTCCGGGGGCGCGCTGGCGATCTGCGACAGCACCGTCACGCGGTCGCCATAAAGGTACATCGCCAGGCCGGCGCCCTCGACGGCCGAGCGCGACTCGACGTGGAGACTGCTCACAGGCCACGAATCCACGATCACCAACTTTCCGCCGGAAAGCATGTAAAGGTAGCTGCCGTCGGTCTTGACGATGTCGGCCTCGTCCACCCCGGCCTCCTGGGTGTTGGTCTCGGAGTGGGACGGCGAACCGTCAAGCTGGGGGCCCACGCCGTTCGACGCAAACGCCGTCGTCACGGCGCCGGTGAGCACCCGCCCCGTCACGGGCTGCAACCATCCGATGGGGATATCAGATGGCAATTCCCACCACCGGGTCCGGGCCGTGCCGAGCAGGTCGTGCCATTGCCGCAGCGCCGCCTCGATCAACTGCGTCTTCAGGGCATCGTTCGGCGGGGTCTGACGCAGGGGGTTGGCGGCGGCGTCCTGGACGAAGACGTCGCCCCGGTCCTTCCAGACGCGGTCGCCGGGGTCGACGTAGAGGGAGTCCTTGCCGGGGCCGCCGAAGAGGAAGTCTTTCCCGCCGCCGCCGCGCAGGGTGTCGGAGCCGGCGCCGCCGTACAGGTAATCCACTTCCGCCCCGCCGGTGAGCGAATCGTCGCCCGGCCCGCCATGCATGAAGCACCGGATCAGGCGCTGGCCGCCCGAGGTATCGACCCTGATCGTATCGTCGCCCCGCCCGCCGAAGACCCAGATCGACCCCACGCGGCTCTCCGGGCGCGTGCCGATGACCGTGCCGTTGACCGTCGCACGCAGGATCGACGGGTCGTCGGGGTCGCGGTCCACGATAATCGTGTCGTTGTAGTTCGCCCTGTTCTTGTCGCCGAAGATGGCCCACAGGGCACCACCATAGGCGAGGAAAAGGCGGTCTTCGAGCCTCTCGAACATGGCAAGGTTGGCGGGGTACTGACTCGGACGGGCATCGGCAAGCATGGCCTCCCCCCTTCGCGAAACGGTTTGCGTGCAGCCACTCCAGGCGCCTGAAGACTGTCGAACACTCAGACGGATGGCAACCCGGAAAATTCAAACATTTCCCGATGTGCAGGCGCTTGAGGCTTCGCGCGGTGGGTCTCCTGACCCGCCGCGCTATAGAGCCGCCGCGGGCGCGGGGAGCGGGAATCGGCGGGGCGGGTCAGGAGACCCGCCGCGCAACAGCGTCTCGGGATGCGTGCTACGCCTTGAGGTCCAGCGCCGCCACTTCGTTCGACGGATGGGCGATGTCGTTGGCCTTGATCGTGTCGGAGGAGATCGAGAAGAGGTAGTCGCCGATCTGGAAGCTCCGCCGCACGGGCGTGTCGTGCTGGATCTCGCCCAGCAGCGTGAAGCCATCCGTCAGGTCGACCTTGAAAACCTGGAGGCCGGTGTCGCTGAACCCGCACCACCCCTGCTGGACCGGGATGGCCAGAACGCCGTAGTCGGCGAAATAGGAGAACGCGTGCGGGTCCCACTCGGCCTCGGAGTAGCCTCCCCATGCCTCGGTGCTGAACACGTACGTGGCCTCTTGCGTCGGGTTCTCGAGATCCGACACGTCGAAGAGCGAGAGCTGGAGCCCCTGGACGCGGCCGGTGGTGGGATCGGCGTAGCGGCCGAATCCGATCAGGTGGCTGTCATCCACCGGATGCAGATACGAAGAGTAGCCGGGGATCTTCAGCTCGCCCGCCACGTGCGGGTCGGTCGGCTCGCTCAAGTCCAGCGCGAACAGCGGGTCCACCTGTCGGAACGTGACCACGAAACCGCGATCGCCCATGAACCGGACCGACCGGATCTGCTCGCCCAGGGCCAGGCCCGTGACGCTGCCGACGATGCTCAAGTCGGCGCCGCTCTCTGCCAGCACGAATACGTTGCTCGAGAGGCCGGTGGCGGAGTCGGTGGTCGCGATGCGGAAGTCGTCCCCGTATTCGTCCATCGAGTACTGGTTCACGATGTTGCCGGCCACGGAGCCGGTGGCCATGAGCGGCACGCCGTCCTCCGCCAGGTCGAACTTGTAGATGAAGGTCGTCGGCCCCCAACTTTGCCACCATCCCCGCCGCGGCGTGACCCAGGAGGCCGACGCAATGTACAGGCTGTCGGCCGACGCGTAGACCGTGCCGCCCACGCCGAACGCCGAGGTGGTCGAAATCGGCCCGACGCCGCCATCCACGTCGAACGTGACCACGGAAACGAGGTTCTCGCCGGAGGGCTGGGCGGGCAGGTAGAGCGCCTGCGCCTCGACCAGCGCCCCCTCGACGGCGTCATCGACCCCCGCGAGCTTCGTGGTGTAGGACGGCAGGAGCGTGGCGAGGTCGGCCGTCTGGAGCCGCTCGAGGTACGCTTCCTTGGTCTCGTAGGTGTACGTACCCGGATCGTCGGGGTCCTGCGTGGTCAGCGGCTCCGGGATGGGCGTGTCGTTCTGCATGACGAGGAGCACGTGGTCGCCGATCGCGCGGGAATCGACCAGCGAGCCGTCGACGGTCGTCTCCTCTTCCACGGCCGGGGCCGACCGGTCCGTCACGTCGAAGACCGTCACCTTGATCTTGGGGTCGTAGCGACCATAAGACCACGGCATGCCGATGGCCATGTCGGCAACCAGGCCCGTCCGCATGGGCATGATCTCGGGCGGCCCGATCCAAGGCATCCACTGGTAGTCGTTGATCTGCGAGAGGACCGTCACGTGGTCGCCGTAGACGTACAGGGCAATCGGCGAGCCCTCGATATCGGCGCTGCCCTCGATGTGCAGCTCGTCGGCCGGCCAGGAATCGGCGATGATCATCTTCTGGTCGCGCAAGAGGTAGATGTAATCGCCGTCGGTCTTGACGAAGTCGGCCTCGTCGACGCCGGCAACCTGGTTGTTGGTGCCGGTGTACGAAGAAGGGCTGCCGTTGCCGTTAAGCTCAACAGGCGCCATGGAACCATCGGTCATCGTCGCGAACACGCGGCCGCCGTCGCCGCCCTTCCAGTACCACGGCCCACCCCACCGGTACCACCAGTGCTGAGTCGTGCCGAGGAGGTTGCCCCACCGGTTCAAGGCGGTCTTGACAAGCCAGTCGCGCAGGGCGTCGTCGGTGCCGATGGGTTGAAGCGGGTTGGCGCCCACATCCTGGACCAACACGTCCTTCTTCTCGCCGTAGATCCTGCTGACGCCGGGTTCGGCGTACACGTAGTCCTTGCCGAGGCCACCGACCAGAAAGTCCTTTCCGCCGCCGCCGCGGAGCGTGTCATTGCCGGTGCCGCCGTAGATGTAGTCAAGCTCCGGCCCGCCGGTCAGCGTATCGTTGCCCGGCCCGCCGGTGATGTTGCAGGTCATCAGCCGCTTGCCACCGGCGATGTCGACGGTGATCGTATCGTCGCCCCGGCCGCCGTTGACGTAGATCATCGAGACGCGGCTCTCCGGGCGCGTGCCGACGACCGTGCCGTTGACCGTCGCGCGCAGGATCGACGGGTCGTCGGGGTCGCGGTCGACGATAATCGTGTCGTTGTAGTCCGCCTTGTTCTTGTCGCCGAAGATGGCCCACAGGGCGCCACCGTAGGCGAGGAAAAGGCGGTCTTCGAGCCGCTCGAACATCGTCAGCTTCGGCGCGTCTTGAGATGGGCAGGAGTTTGGATACACAGTATCCCCCAAATGTGAACTGGCCTACTGATATGATACCCCAATTCCGCTGGTTGTCAAACACGTTCAAGCGGAAGCGCAACAGATACGGCGCAGCACGCAACCCGAGACCCCCCGCGGGGCACATCAACCGTTCAGACGCTCCGCGGGCCGGTTATTCATTGCCATCCTGGACGGGCAAGATATATAAGAAGCACGGCCGGGACTCGTCCGCTGAACTCGGAAAGGAACGTACCCATGCCGCTGCCGTTTCGGCTGACCCTCCTTCTCAGCCTCTGTGTCCT
>JAPLML010000767.1 GCA_026387055.1 Planctomycetota bacterium
TCTTGATCTCCTCTTCGGCGTCGGCATTGAAGACGATGGATGGCTCACCGTCTGTGGGTTCATTGCGAACAATGATGAAGTACAGGACATCCTTCATGCCCGTGATCATCTTGTAGCGGACTTCACCCTCTGCAATGCCCCCTTGGCTGCAACCAGACGGCGGAATGCTCAGCACCACGAGGGACAGCAGCAGGAGCTTGGCTATCAGGCCGACTCTACCTCGCAGGAAATCGCGCATAGGCTATGGTAGATATGATACTGTGGCGGAGCCTGAGGTATCAACAACGCGCACTACTGGCGAAGCGCCACCCGGAGCAGGGGTCTCTGGGAAAGCCATCGTTTACCACCCAAAGACGATCGTGCTAGAATGACTCCTTGGTCAGATCATCCGCCAAACGGGGGGATACCAGGCAGTGAAGTTCATCCACACCGCAGATTGGCAATTGGGAATGAAGGCGGCCCACGTGGGCGGCGCGGCTCCCCGCGTGCGGGAAGAGCGCCTCGCCGCCGCCAGGAGGGTGGTTGCGGTCGCCCGGGAGCACGGCGCAGAGTTCCTCCTGATAGCCGGCGATGTGTTCGAAGACAACGGGATGGAGCGGGCCCTGATCCAGAAGGTGGCGGACATTCTCGGTGGCTGCCAGGTTCCGGTCTACCTGATACCGGGCAACCACGATCCGTTTACTCCCGGATCAGTCTGGGAGCATCCGGCCTGGAAGTCGATGGAACACGTCCATGTGCTTCGCGAAGAGAAACCGGTCGATATCCCTGGCGGCATTCTCTATCCCTGTCCGGTGAAGGATAAACGATCGCGCAAAGACCCCACGGCGTGGATACCTTCGGCGGAGACGGGGACTATCAGGATAGGCCTGGCGCATGGCACCGTCGAAGGAGTCCCGCAGGCGGAACCGGATCATCCCATCCCGCGCAACGCGGCGGCTCGCGCAGGGCTGGACTATCTTGCCCTCGGGCACTGGCATTCCATGGCCACGTACCCAGAGGATGGCGTTGTGCGGATGGCCTATTCCGGGACTCATGAGACCACCAGCTTCGGCGAGCGGGACAGCGGCAACGTCCTGGTGGTGGAGATCGCGGAGCCGGGAGCAGCGCCCGTTACCACGCCGGTGCGAACGGGAGGTCTGACCTGGAAGGTCGTCGAGAAGGACATCCGCGAGCCGGGTGACCTGCTGCGGGTACGCCAGTATATCGAGTCGCAGGACAATCCAGGATCGACTCTTGTCGACCTGCAACTAAAGGGACTACTGGCTGCAGGCGAGCGCGGCGAGGTAGCCCGCATCGAAGAGATAGCGGCTTCACGGTTCCTGTTTGCGCGCGTGGACGCAGCCGGATTGCGCCCCTCTCCCGACGATGCCAGTTGGATGGCCGGCCTGCCGCCCGGCATCTTGCAGAATGTGGCGGCCAGACTCCAGGAGTTGTCGGATCCTCGGTTCGTTGGACAGCGTCCCGAGGGTGCCTCGCCAGAGGTCGCCTCCAGAGCGCTCATGGAGCTCTACGCTTTGGTGCCGGAGGTGTCGCCATAATCCTCCGATCAATACGCGTGTCCGGCTGGCGCTGCTTTGCCGACGCCATCGCGGTGGGGCCGTTTCAAGAGGGACTGAACGTCATTTATGCTCCCAATGCCA
>JAPLML010000572.1 GCA_026387055.1 Planctomycetota bacterium
TGGCCAGCTCGCCCCACACGGCCGGCGGCGCGCCGCCGGCGTCGATCGCCAGGACGGTCCCCGCCTCGGCGCGGTCAATCGCCTCGACCGGCTTGGCGAAGTCGCCGGGCGCCGTGCGGACCGTGAGGACCGGGCCCACGAGCTTCGTCCCCGGCGTAATCTGCTTGAGGTCCGTGAGGCACGGGTGGTGGTGGGCGGCATCGCTCAGGTTGGCGGTCGAGACGCGAAGGAGCACCGCGCGCACGCCTTCGAGGCCGACCCGCCGAAAGAGCTCCGTCCTCACGGCCGTCCCGGTGTCGAGGGCCTTCCGGATCTCGGCCGTGGCGCGGGCGGGGTCCTGGGCCTTGATGATCGCCCCGCCGACAACCACGATGGCGGCGCCGGCCGCCGCCGCCTGCGGGGCGGTCTCGGAATTCAGTCCGCCGGCCGCCGCCAGCGGAATGGGCGTCAGCTTCGCCAGTCGCGCGAGGACCTCGAACGGGCTTCCGCCGCGCATCTGCACGTCGATGGGGCAGTGGACCGAAACGAACGTGATGCCCCAATCGGCCATCCGCTCCACGAGGCGCTCCGGCTCCGCAACGCCCAGGATGTCGACGCCGATGCCCAGACCGAAGTGGCGGCCAACCTCGACCGACTCGCGGATGGTCGACTCGCTGGCCGCCCCCAGCACGATGGCATAATCCGCCCCCGCCTTGGCCGCCGCCTCCATCTCCACGCGGCCGGCGTCGGCGGTCTTCATGTCGGCCACGATCTTCTTCTTCGGAAACCGGGCGCGCAGGGCCCGCACGGCGTCGAGGCCCTCGCTCTTGATGAGCGGGGTGCCGGCCTCGATCCAGTCGACGCCTTGGGGCACGGCAAGGTCGGCGAGGCGGAGGGCCCGCTCGAGGTCCAGGAAATCGAGGGCCACTTGAAGCGTGACCGCCATCGTCGGGACTCCTAATACCACCACTCCACGTTGCGCGGCAGGTCTCCGTACGTTTTTAGCGTGGGTGGCATGGCCACGCGCCGTTGCGTGGCCGTGCTTGGACCCTCGCCGCACGGCCACGCAACGGCGCGTGGCCGTGCCACCCTTTGGTTCACGCGGGCCGCCACGTGGCACCGCAGCGCTCGGATTCCCAGGCGGTGACCGAGGCGACTCGCACATGGGACGGCAGGCGTTCGGCCACGCCCTCCGCGATCACCCTCGCCAGGTTCTCGCTCGACGGGTTCAGGCGATCGAAGGGCGGGACCTCGTTCAGGTACGCGTGGTCGAACCGGTCGAGGACGTCGCGCAGGACCTCGCGGGCCTCGTGGAAATCGAGGAGCATCCCGTCCTCCCCGACCTCGTCCCCCTCCAGCTTGAGGTCCACCCGCCAGTTATGGCCATGCAGGTGCTCGCACTTGCCTTTGTACGCCCGCAGGTTATGGGCAGCGCTGAACTCGGCCTGGATGAGAAGCTCGTAGGGCATCTCGGCGTCCCCGTCGTGCAGCTTTATGGAGCAACACCGCCCATTCTAGGGGGGGCTGCGAGGGCACACAAGGCTTTTGTGAGGCCGTCACCACATGCGGCGGTACGCTCTGGGCGTGTCGGCGCTCAACCCGAGGGAGCGATGCGCGGCGGGCAGAACGTCCTTGACGCCGTCGAAGTCTTCCTTACACTATCCGGGACTTCTGGGAGGGGACCAGCAACAGGTAGGGGACTAGCATGAGCTGTACTGAGTTGATGGGCCGGTCAATCAGGGTTGTCCTGTCGGCGGCCGTGGTGGCCGGCATCGTGTTGACGGCGGGGGCCTCGGCGGCCCCGGCGGGCGAGGCCGACATCAAGCTGCCGGACCTCTCGAAGGTCGAGTTCCAGATCTTCGGCGCCACCGTGCAGGGCCTGCACCTGATGTACGCCGGCCTGGTGGTCTGCGTCATCGGCCTGCTGTTCGGCTGGGTGCAGTACAAGCAGGTCAAAGCGTTGCCGGTGCACAGCACCATGGGGAACGTCTCCGACACGATCTGGGAGACCTGCAAGACCTACCTCCTCCAGCAGGGCAAGTTCCTCATGATCCTGTGGGTCCTCATCGGCGCCTGCATGGTGTACTACTTCGGGTTCCTCGAGCACTTCCTGGCCGACGGCAAGGTCGGGCCGCTGGTGCTCATCCTCGTCAGTTCGATCGTCGGCATCCTCGGCTCGTACGGCGTGGCGTGGTTCGGCATTCGCATCAACACGCGGGCCAACAGCCGGGCGGCGTTCGCGGCCCTCCAAGGGTTTCCGATCGGCGCCATGATCGTGCCGATGCGATCGGGGATGAGCGTGGGCCTCTTGCTCGTAAGCGTCGAACTCTTCTTCATGATCTGCATCCTGGTCTTCCTGCCCGACGCGCTCATCGGGCCGTGCTTCATCGGCTTCGCGATCGGCGAGTCGCTGGGCGCCAGCGCCCTGCGAATCGGCGGCGGCATCTTCACGAAGATCGCCGACATCGGCTCGGACCTCATGAAGATCATCTTCAAGCTCCCCGAGGACGACCCGAAGAACCCGGGTGTCATCGCCGACTGCACGGGCGACAACGCCGGCGACAGCGTCGGGCCGACGGCCGACGGCTTCGAGACCTACGGCGTGACGGGGGTGGCGCTCCTCACGTTCCTGGCGCTGGCCCTCTTCGCCCCGGTCATGGGCCAGCTCGATGCGGCCGACGCGGCCGTCAAGGCCAGGGCGGTCGATCAGGCCGCCCTGTGCGCCCAGCTCATCATCTGGATCTTCGCGATGCGCATCCTGATGATCCTGACGTCGCTTGTGTCGTATTATATCAATGAGAAGTACACGGTGGCCAGGTACGGCCG
>JAPLML010000044.1 GCA_026387055.1 Planctomycetota bacterium
AGCGGCACGACGATCCGCGTCTGCTCGACAGGCTGCAGCGCGCTCGGGGCGCTCGACGTCTGCGCCGCGCTGGAGGCTGAGATCGCCCGCCGGGGCCTCTCGGACCGGGCCCGCGTCCTCCAGGTGGGCTGCCACGGCCTCTGCGCCGGGGCCGTGACGATGGTCATCGACCCGATGGGCTTTTTCTACATGGGCGTGACGCCCGACGACGCGCCCGAGATCGTCGAGAAGACCGTCGCCGGCGGCAAGGTCGTCAAGCGGCTCTGCTGGTCGGGCGGCGGACGCGCGTTCGCCCATCAGCAGGACATCCCCTTCTACAAGCACCAGGTGCGCCGCGTGCTGAGGAACTGCGGCGTCGTGGACCCGAGGAGCCTCGAAGACGCCCTCGCCCACGGCGCGTACCTTGCCGCGGCTACGGTGCTCGGCTCCCGGAAGCCGGAGGACGTGATCGACGAGGTCGCGCGGTCGGGCCTCCGCGGGCGCGGCGGGGCGGGCTTTCCCACCGGCCGGAAGTGGCAGCTCGCCCGCCAGGCCACGGGCGACCCCAAGTACATCATCTGCAACGCCGACGAGGGCGACCCCGGCGCGTTCATGGACCGGGCGGTGCTCGAAGGCGATCCGCACCTGGTGATCGAGGGCATGGTCATCGGCGCGTACGCCATCGGCGCCGGCCGCGGCGTCGTCTACGTGCGGGCCGAATACCCGATCGCCATCGAGCACACCCAGATCGCCCTGGAGCAGGCGCGCGAGGCGGGCCTCCTGGGCAAAAACATCCTCGGCACGGGCTTCGCTTTCGACATGGAGATCCGCAAGGGGGCCGGCGCGTTCGTCTGCGGCGAGGAAACCGCCCTGATCGCCTCGGTCGAGGGCCAGCGCGGCATGCCGCGGCCGCGTCCGCCCTTCCCCGCCGTCTCGGGCCTCTACGCCAAGCCGACGAACATCAATAACGTCGAGACATGGGCAAACGTTCCTCGCGTCATCGAGATGGGGGCCGAGGCGTACGCGAGCGTCGGCACGGAAGGCTCGAAGGGCACCAAGATCTTCGCCCTCGCCGGCAAGGTCACGAGCACCGGCCTCGTGGAGGTTCCGATGGGCGCGACGCTGCGCCAGATCGTCTTCGACAGCGGCGGGGGCATCCCGCGCGGCCGCACGTTCAAGGCGGCCCAGATGGGCGGACCCTCCGGCGGGTGCGTCCCGGCCCGGTACCTCGACCTCGCGATCGACTACGATTCCGTCAAGGCCGTCGGCGCGATCATGGGCTCCGGCGGCCTCATCGTCATGGACGAGGCCACCTGCATGGTGGATATCGCCCGCTTCTTCACGGACTTCGTCCAGAAAGAGTCGTGCGGCAAGTGCGTCCCCTGCCGCATCGGCACGCGGCAGATGCTCAAAGTGCTCGAGCGGATCGCCGCCGGCGAGGGCCGGCCCGAAGACCTCGACCTCCTCCAGGGCCTTGGCGAGATGATCCGCGAGGCGTCGCTCTGCGGCCTGGGCCAGACCGCGCCGAACCCGGTGCTCTCCACCATCCGCCATTTCCGCGACGAGTACCTCGCCCACATCAAGGAGAAACGCTGCCCGGCTCACGCCTGCGAGGCCCTCGCCCGAACCACCTGCACGAGCGCCTGCCCGGCCCACGTGAACGTGCCGGAGTACGTGGCCCTCGTCGCCGAGGGCCGCTTTGCCGACGCGCTCGACGTGATCCGACGCCGCAACCCGCTGCCGGCGATCTGCGGACGCGCCTGCCATCATCCGTGCGAGATGTTCTGCCGCCGCGGCGACGTGGACCAGCCCGTCGCCATCCGCCACCTCAAGCGGTTCGTCTCGGACCGCGCGAAGGACGTGGGCTCGCCGCGCCGGTGGCAGGGCCCCCGCCGCGGGCGGGTGGCGGTCATCGGCGCCGGCCCGGCGGGCCTGACGGCCGCGTACTTCCTCGCCCTCCTGGGGCGCGAGGTCAAGGTCTTTGAATCGCTCGACGTGATCGGCGGGATGATGGCGGTCGGCGTTCCTGCGTACCGCCTGCCGCGCAAGGCCATCGAGCGCGACGTGGAGTACATCCGCCGCGCGGGCGTCGAGATCGAGACCGGCCGCCGCATCCAGTCGCTCCAGGAACTCCGCGACGCCGGCTTCGACGCCGTCTTCGTCGCCACCGGCGCCCACAGGAGCCTCCGCCTCGGCATCCCCGGCGAGGAGGGCGAGGGCGTGCACGATGCCCTGGCCTTCCTCCGCCAGGTGGCAACGGGGGGGCTGAAGGAGCTCAAGGGCCGCGTGGTCGTCATCGGCGGCGGCAACGCCGCGATGGACTCCGCCCGGGCCGCCCTGCGCCTCGGCGCCGACCCCGTCATAATCCTCTACCGGCGGACGCGCGACGAGATGCCCGCCCTGCGCGAGGAAATTGAGGAGGCCATCCACGAGGGCGTCGACATCCGCTACCTCGTGGCGCCCGTCGGCATCGTGGGCGACGGGCGCGTTCGCGGCGTACGCTGCTCCGAGATGGAGCTCGGCCCCGCCGATGAGAGCGGCCGACGCCGGCCCATCGCCAAGCCGGGCGTTGAGACGACTTTCGAGGCCGATCACGTCATCGTCGCGGTCGGCCAGGAGCCGGAGCTGAGCTTTGCCGCCGCCGACGGCCGCCTCGTGGTCTCCAAGGGCAAGGCCGTGGCCGACCCCGTCACGCAGCAGGCCGGCGAGGGCGTCTTCGTCGGCGGCGACGCGGTCACCGGGCCGGCCACCATCGTTGAAGCCATCGCCGCCGGGCAGCGGGCCGCCGTGGCCATCGACGTGTTCCTCGGCGGCAAGGGCGAGCTGCCCGCCGACCAAGGGCTGGCGTCGCCCGGCAAGCCGGCGGAAGACGAATCGCCGGAGGCGGCGCAGCGGCGGCCCGTCCGGGCGCTCCCGCCGAAGAAGTGCCGCGGCAACTTCGACGAGGTCGTCAAGGGATACTCGCTCCAGGCCGCCTGCGCCGAAGCGCGCCGGTGCCTCCGCTGCGACCTGGAGTAGCGGGACGGTGCCAGAGACGTGCGCGGCGGGTCTCCTGACCCGCCGCGTAAAAGGCGCAAGACAGCCGGGTGGCACGGTCACGCGCTTCTGCGTGGCCGTGCTGGCGGTATTCGCGCATGCACGGCCACGCAACGGCGCGTGGCCGTGCCACCCGAGTGCGGGTGATATGCATCATCACCGGGCGAAAGGCCGTTCCATGGCTGATGAAATCCGGTTGACCATCGACGGCAGGGAGGCCGGCGTGCCGAAGGGCGCGACCGTCTTCGAGGCGGCCCAGCGCCTGGGCATCGACATCCCGCACCTGTGCTACGACCCAGCGTTCGGCCTGGCGCCGACGTCTTCGTGCCGCCTGTGCCTGGTCGAGGTCGAAGGCGCCCGCGGCCCCGTGCCGTCATGCTCCTACCCGGCGTCGGCGGGCATGATCGTCCGCACCGATTCTCCCTCCTTGCGCGAGATGCGCCGCCTGGTCATCGACCTGCTCTTGTCGGACCACCCGCACGACTGCCTCACGTGCGAGAAGAACGGCGCGTGCGCGCTTCAGAAGTATGCCTATGAGTTTGGCGTCAAGGAGTCGCGGTTCGCCGGCGAGCCGGTCGCGGCCGCGCCGGTCCAGGACGGCCCGGCCATCATCTACGACCGGTCGAAGTGCATCCTGTGCGGGCGGTGCATCCAGCTCTGCCACCAGGTGCTGGTGACCGGCGCGGTCGACTTTCTCGGCCGCGGCTTCGAGACGCGCGTGGCCCTGCCGCCCGGCCTCGCGCGCGACCAGTCCGTCTGCGCCGAGTGCGGCAACTGCCTCGACGTGTGCCCAACAGGCGCGCTGGCGTACGCCGGCGCCCAGCGGACCGCGCGGACGTGGGAGTTCGAGCAGGTCCGCACGATCTGCCCGTACTGCGGATGCGGGTGCACGCTGGCCCTGAACATCCACAACGGCCGCCTGGTGCACGTCACGGGCGAGCCGGGCGTCGGCGTGAGCAAGGGCCTCCTGTGCGTCAAGGGCCGCTTCGGCGCCGATTTTCTGGGGCACGAGGACCGCCTGCGCCGGCCCCTCATTCGCAAGGACGGGGCGCTCGTGCCCGCCACGTGGGACGAGGCGCTGGACCTCGTGGCCCGGCGGCTGGCCGAGATCCGCGCCGCGTCCGGCCCCGACGCCGTCGGGGCGCTCTCCTCCGCCAAGTGTACGAATGAAGAAAACTACATCATGCAGAAGTTCATGCGCGCCGCCGCCGGCACGAACAACGTCGACCACTGCGCGCGGCTCTGCCACGCCTCCACCGTCGCGGGCCTCGCCAAGGCCTTCGGCTCGGGCGCCATGACCAACCCCATCGACGATTTGGACAACGCCGGCGTCATCTTCGTCATCGGCTCGAACACCACCGAGTGCCACCCGGTCATCGGCGCGGCGATCAAGCGCGCCGCCGTCCAGCGCCGGACGCCCCTGATCGTGGCCGACCCGCGGACGATCGAGCTTACCGAGTTCGCCGCCCTCCACCTGCGCCACAGGGGCGGCACCGACGTCGCCCTCGTCAACACGATGATCCACGTCATCCTCGCCGAGGGCCTCGAGGACAAGAAGTTCATCGCCGAGCGGACCGAAGGCTTCGAGGAACTGAAGAAGGCCGTCGCCCCCTGCACGCCCGAGCTCGGCGAGCGGATCACCGGCGTCCCCGCCGACACGATCGTCCGGGCCGCGCGGCTCTACGCCACCGCCCCTGCCGCCTCCATCGTTTACTCGATGGGTATCACGCAGCACACCACCGGCACCGACAACGTCCTCGCGCTCGCGAATCTGGCCCTGGTGACCGGCAACCTCGGCAAGCCCGGCTCGGGCGTCAACCCGCTGCGCGGCCAGAACAACGTCCAGGGCGCGTGCGACATGGGGGCCCTGCCGAACGTCTACCCCGGCTACCAGCCGGTGGCCGACGACGCCCTGCGGGCGAAGTTCGAGAAGGCGTGGGGCGCGAAGCTCCCGCCGAAGCCCGGCCTCACCGCCGTCGAGATGATCGACGCCGCCGCCGAGGGCAAGCTCAAGGCCCTCTACGTCATGGGCGAGAACCCCATGCTCAGCGACCCCGACGTCGCCCACGTCGAGAAGGCCCTCCGGGCCATCGACTTTCTCGTCGTGCAGGACATCTTCCTCACGGAAACGGCGGCCCTGGCCCACGTGGTCCTGCCCGCCGCCGCCTTTGCCGAAAAGGACGGCACGTTCACGAACACCGAGCGGCGCGTGCAGCGCGTCCGCCGGGGCGTCGAGCCGCCCGGCGAGGCCCGCGACGACTGGGCCATCCTCTGCGACCTCGCGCGCCGCCTGGGCTACCCGATGGACTACGCCGGCGCGTCGGCCATCCTGGCCGAGATCGCCTCCCTCACGCCCAGCTACGGCGGCATCACGTGGGAGCGCCTCGACCGGGGCGGACTCCAGTGGCCCTGCCCCACGCCCGACCATCCGGGCACGCCGATCCTGCACCGGGAGCGGTTCACGCGCGGCCTCGGCAAGTTCCACGCCGTGGAGTTCATCCCGCCGAAGGAGCTGCCCGACGCCGAGTACCCGTTCCTGCTGGCCACCGGGCGCATCCTCCAGCACTTCCACACGGGCACGATGTCGCGGCGGAGCGCGGTGCTCGACCGCCTGGTCTCCGTCGGCGCCATTGAGATCCACCCCGACGACGCCGCGCGGCTCGGCGTCGCCGACACCCAGTGCGTCCGCGTGTCGTCGCGGCGCGGACAGATTTCGATCCCTGCACACGTGACCGACCGGGTCGCCCCGGGGACGCTTTTCCTTGCGTTCCATTATCGCGAGGCCCCGGCCAACCGCCTGACCCTTTCAGCGCTCGACCCCGTCGCCAAGATCCCCGAGTTCAAGGTCTGTGCCGCCAGGGTCGAGCCCTTGCCGCCGGCGACGCCATGACCGCTCCCGAAGATCCCCCACGCCCCGTGTCCGACGTGCCGGTGTGGCGCGTCGGCCCGCCGCGGCCGGGCACGCCGGCCGGCGAGCCGCGCGATACCGTCATCCGCGAGGGCCTCGTGGAGCTGGCCCTCAACGGCCGCCCGCTCGTGCGCGCGAGCTGCCTCCCCGTGGCCCTCGACGATTTCGCCCTCGGTTTCCTGGCCGGCGAGGGGCTCATCGACGGTCCGCAGACCGTGTGGAGCGTGGCCGTTTCGCCCGACGCCGCGAAGGTCGAGATCCGCGCGTCGGTCGACCCGGACCGCCTGGCCCTGTTCCTGGAGCGGCTGGCCACAAGCTCGGGCTGCGGCGGCGGCGCGGCGGCGGTGGCGGCGGCCCTGCCCGTCTGCACGAGCGACGCGTGCTTTCGGCCCGAGGACATCTCCGAGCGCATGAAGGAATTCGAGCGAGCCTCGGCGCTCTTTCGCGAGACCGGCGGCGTCCATGCGGCGGCGGTGACCGACGGCCGGGCCATCGAGGCATTCGCCGAGGACATCGGCCGCCATAACGCCGTCGACAAGGTCGTGGGCCGGTGCCTCCGCGAAGGCATTCCGCTCGCGCGCCGGGCGATCCTGAGTACCGGCCGCCTGAGCGCCGACATCCTGGCCAAGGCGGCGCGGACCGGCGTGCCGGTGGTCGTGAGCGCCGGCGCTGTGACCTCACGGGCGATTGAGCTGGCGCGCGGGGCGGACATCGCCGCCGTCGGTTTTGCGCGGGCCCGCCGGATGAACGTCTACACCGCCCCATGGCGCCTCGGCCTCGCGGAGCGGGACGCCGCGCCGTAAGCCGGGTGGCACGGTCACGCGCCGTTGCGTGGCCGTGCGTATCGGACCGCCTGCATGGCCCCCTGGCGGCTCGGCCGCGCGCCGCGCGGCGCCGCCCCGTGAATCAGTGCGCGGCGGGTCGGGAGACCCGCCGCGCAACAGTGACCGGAGACTTCGATCTGATGTGTTGGAGTGCGCCCGCATGATCACGCCCGATGAGGCGCTCGAAATCGTTCTCGCGCGGACGGCGAAGCTCGCGCCCGAGGTCGTCCCGCTCGCCGACGCCGTCGGAGGCGTGCTGGCCGAGACGGTCGCCAGCGACCTCGACCTCCCGCCCTTCGACAAGAGCGCGATGGACGGCTACGCGGTCCGCCGCGAGGACCTGGCCCGCCTGCCGGCCGAGCTGGCGATGCTCGAGGAGCTTCCCGCCGGCGTCGCTCCCACGCGCTCTCTGGCCGCGGGCACATGCGCGAAGATCATGACCGGCGCCCCCGTGCCGCCGGGGGCCGACACCGTCATCCCCGTCGAGGACACCCAGGCGCTTCCGGGCGGCCGCGTGCGCATCCTGCGGGCCGTCGCCGGGCGCCCGTGCATCTGCGTCCGCGGCGAGGACGTCCGCCAGGGCGCAACGGTCCTGGAGCGCGGGCACGTGGTGCGTCCGGCCGAGGTGGGCTTGCTGGCGTCGGTCGGGCGCGAGCGCGTTACCATCGGGCGGCGGCCGGGCGTCGCCGTTCTCGCCACGGGCGACGAACTCGTCTCCGTCTCGGCGGTCCCCGGCCCCGGCCAGATCCGCAACTCGAACTCCTCAAGCCTGCTGGCCTGCTGCCGGCGGGCGGGCGTGCCGGCCGACAACCTCGGCGTCGCGCGCGACAACAAGCCCGACCTGCGAGCGAAGATCGCCGACGGCCTGCGGCGCAACGTCCTCCTCGTCTCCGGCGGCGTCAGCATGGGCGAGTGGGACCTCGTGCCCGCCGTCTTCGAGGAGCTGGGCGTCGCCGTCCACTTCGCCACCATCCGCATGAAGCCCGGCAAGCCGACGCTCTTCGCCACGCACGGCGAGCGCCTGGTCTTCGGCCTGCCGGGGAACCCCGTCTCGACGCTCGTGGCGTTCCGCCTGTTCGTATGGCCCGCCCTGCGGAAGATGATGGGGCACCCCGAGCCTGCGCCGCCGCCCGTCGAGGCCGACCTCGCGAACAAGGTGATCATCCGTGGCGACAGGACGGCCTACATGCCCGGCGACCTGCGATACGAGAACGAGCGCTGGGTCGCCCACGCGATCGAGACCCGCGGCTCGGCCGACCTGGTGGGCTTCTGCCGCGCCAATGCCCTGCTGATCCTCAATCCCGGCACCTACACCCCGGGCCGCCGCGTGAAGGCCGTGCCGCTGGAGCTGTAGCGCCGCCTCAAGGAACGGTGCGCGGCGGGTCTCCCGACCCACCGCGCCACACGCCGGGTGGCACGGTCACGCGCCGTTGCGTGGCCGTGCCCGTCGGATCGCCCGCACGGCCACGCACAGGCGCGTGGCCGTGCCACCCTATGAGCGCC
>JAPLML010000054.1 GCA_026387055.1 Planctomycetota bacterium
TAGATGCACGGCCACGCCGCCGCGCGTGGCCGTGCCACCCCCGACTGAGGCCTTGTCCTGGGCGCGTGTTGCGAATTGCCAACCCGCTTTTCGTCGCTATACTTGTCGCCGAACCACGAGGCTGCCATCGACGAAAGGGGCCGACGATGCAGGAAGAAGTGCTGTGCTACGACATGGGCGGCAAGCGGATTCGGGCGGCCGTCGCCACCCGCGGGAAGCTGTTTCCCGCCGTCAGGGCGGAGCTTCCCGAGAAGTGCAGGAATGCGGAACTCAGCGCCTTGGCGGTCGAGCTCGGCCGGGAGGCCTTGCGGAAGGCGCGGACGTCAGAGAAGGATCTCCTCGGCATCGGTTACGGCGCCGCCGGAGAATGGGAAGGCCTGGTCATCCGGTTCTCGCCGAATAACCCCGTCCGGGAGAACATCACCGCCCCGCGCGACGTCGGCAAGCACTTCGGATTGCTCCGCCGCACGCTCGGCGCCAACGACCTCAAGGCCGCGGTCCACGCGGTGCCGGTTTACGGCCACGGGAAGGGCAAGCGGCTGGACATCGTGGCCGCAATTACGTATAGCGATGGCAACAATATTGCCATCCTCAACCGTAACCAGCCCTATCCCGGCTACGGGGACCTGTCGCAGGAGGTCGGCCACGCCCACATCGAGCACGGGCCGTCCGCCCGGTGGTGCGGTTGCGGGGCGCAGGGGTGCTTCGAGGCGTACGTCTCCGGCACCGCCGCCGCGAACATGGCGGTCCAGGCGCTCCTCGCGAACCGGACCAAGCTTGACGAGCAGCCGATTTTCCAGATCGCCAAGCGCCGCCTGGCGGAGAAGAACGAGGGAACCGGGCCGCTCGCGGTCGAGCAGATCCTCTGCGGCGTACGGGCGGAGCACGTCTATGAAGCGCTCGCGGACTCCGGCGACCCGATCGCGCAGTGGGTCTGCGACACGCAGAAGTTCTACATCTCGCAGCAACTGGCACACGTGTGCCTGCACCACCGGCCGCAGCTCATCGAGCTTTTCGGCGGCCTGACGCACCAGCGGAAGCTCCTGTTCGAGCCCGCCATCGCCGAGCTGTCGGCCCACCCGGCCAGGTACTCCTCGGAGAACTTCCAACCGCCCGAGATCCGCGTCACCGACCTCGGCGACGACATCGGCCTCTACGGCGCGGCCTCGATGGTTTTTCTGGCCAAGGAAGCGGGCATCTTGAAGTAGGAGGGGTCCGACATGATCCGCGTTGCGGCTCACTATCTCTGGAAGGTCCCGCTGTGTGCCCTGGCCTACATGGTGGGGATGGTTGGCGGCGGGGTGCTGTTGCCATCGCTTGGGATGAAGCTGCCTGATATGCCGGCGCAGGCGGACCCGCAGCTTGTGGCGCTCTACACTCTGATCGCGACGGTGGCGGTTGCCGCAGCCACCGGACCTGTGGCATGCGCGATCCGAGGCCGCTACGCGGCACGCGGGCTGGCCCTTTTCCTGTTCGCCGCGGTCTGCCTCAGCATCAACACGGCGATCGAGGCATCGATCTTCACGAAGGTCGCCGGCCTGCCTGTGGCTGCGCTCGGCATTCTCCCCGCGCTTCTGCTGGCGGCGACTGCTGCACTCGTGTTCCGTCCGGGGAAGAAGGGCGAGACCGTGTTGCGGAGCCTCAGGCGATTCTTCGCCTCGCACAGCGCGGGCCAGTGGGCCTGGCGGATCCTGGCCGCCATTCTGGCATTTCCGATCATCTACTTTGCGTTTGGCATGCCGGTCGGCCTGTTGGTGGGCGAGTACTACCGCCAGGAGCAGTTTGGCCTGACCTTGCCTCCGCTGGGAACGGTCATCGTCGTGCAACTGGTACGCAGCGTGCTTTTCCTGGCGGCCACATTCCCCATCGTGGCCCTGTGGTCAGGGTCGAGGCTGCGGCTGGTCCTGGCCCTGGGGGCGGCGCTGTTCGTGTTCGTGGGGCTGTTCGGGATGATCCAGGCCCACTGGCTTCCGGCCCACATCCGCGCGGTGCACACCGTGGAAATCCTGGCGGATTCCACGGTCTACGCATTGGCCCTGGCCGCCCTGCTGTTCGTCCCGGGGGGGAACGGGAATCGTTGCCCCTCGCGAAGCTCACTCGGGTAGTTGCACAATCCGGAAATCGTCGAAGCGAATCCAGTGTTCGGCGTCGGGCGGGCCGTTGTAGCACTGGATGCTGATCTGCTCGTCGGCGCCGGGGGCGAGGCCGCCGCTGTTGGCCGTCTGGAACTCGCCCTTCGCATCGGGCCGGAACTGGGCCGCGTACCCGGCCTTGTCCAGCACGAGCCTCAGTTGCACCGTCTTCGTGGTGGTCGCGACCTTGCCGGGAACGATGTAGGTCTTGCCGTCCACCAGCTCGTGCACGGCCTTGAACACCGGCATCCCGCCCTGGTAGACGGTCAGGCCCGCCTGCTCGTACTGCTTGGTCAGCGGCGCGAGGAACGTGATCGTGACCTCAAAGGCGAACTTGCCCTTGGTCCGGTCCGGGGCCTTGCGCACCAGGGCGTTCTTCACGGTGTCGGCCACGCCCGGCTCGACGCGGATTTCGAGGGCGCCCTCGGCGATCCGCCACGTGTTCGGGTTCTCGCGCAGCCACGTCCACCCGTCGCCCAGTTTGCCGTCGAACTTGTCCTCGAAAACCACCTTTTCCTCCGCTCCCGAGAGAGGCACGGCGAGCACGATCACAGCGGCAACGACCCAGTGCAGATGTGTCATGGCAGGCTCCTCCGTTCTTGCAGGTGCGATGTGGCGCCGGCCATCCTACCGTGATCTTGGCTGCGTTCAAGCTCTTACATGCTGTTGATGGTCGCCTGCGGCTCACCGCGAAACTGGTGTTGCCGTTGCCTGTTCCCGGTTGCCGATTGCCTGTTGCCGCACTATAATGTCGCCCTTCCGAGGAGAAAACGTGAACCACCAGCAAGTGCGTGAGCTTCTGAAGGCGGTGCAGGCGGGGACGATCACACCCGAGGAGGCCGCCGAGCGCCTCCGCCACATGCCGTTCGAGGACCTCGGCTTCGCCAAGCTCGACCATCACCGGGCCCTGCGCTGCGGATTCCCGGAGGTCATCTTCTGCCAGGGCAAGACCGTCGAGCAGGTCGTGACAATCGTCGGCCGCATGGTCGAGCACGGGCACACCATCTTGGCGACGCGGGCCGGGCCGGAGGTTTACGAGGCCGTCCGCGCCAAGCACCCGCAGGCGGTCTATCATCCGAGCGCCCGGGCCATCGTTCTGGCGGGCCGCGAGCCATGCGAGCCGTACGAGGGCCTGATCGGGATCGTCTCGGCCGGCACGAGCGACCAGCCCGTCGCTGAGGAAGCCCGCATCACCGCCGAAACGATGGGCTGCCGCACGACCACGTTCTATGACGTGGGTGTGGCGGGGATTCACCGGCTCCTCGCGCAGCAGCAGGCGCTCTCGCAGGCCACCGTCATCATCGTGGTGGCGGGGATGGAGGGGGCACTGGCGAGCGTGGTCGGCGGCCTCGTGGACATGCCGGTGATCGCCGTGCCGTCCAGCGTCGGCTACGGCGCGAGTTTCCGCGGCGTCGCGCCGCTCCTGACGATGCTGAACAGTTGCGCCGCGGGCGTGGGCGTGGTGAACATCGACAACGGTTTCGGCGCGGGGTACCTGGCGGCGATGATCCTTCGAGCAGGCCGCCGCGAGGGCGCGCGGAAGGAGACGCCGTGATCCGCGTCCGCGACATCCCGCGGTTGCCGGCCCGCCCCCTCGACGCCCATAAGGGGACCGCGGGCCTGGTGCTGATTGTCGCAGGCAGTCGCGGCATGGCGGGGGCGGCGGCGCTGGCGGGCAATGCGGCCCTCCGCAGCGGCGCGGGACTCGTGAAGATCGCCACGGCTAACGTTGCGCTCGACACGGTGGCGGGCCTGGCGCCCTGCTGCACGACGGCCCCGCTTCCGGACGACGGGACAAGCGTTGCCCGCGAGGCCGCGCCCGTCGTGCTCAAGCTAGCGGAGGGCTGGCAAGCCATCGGCATGGGGCCGGGGATGGGCATGACGGAGGGCGTCTCCGGCGTGGTGCTGGCGGTTCTCGCCCATACGGCCATCCCCGTGGTTCTCGATGCCGACGGGCTGAATGTCGTGGGCAAACACGCCCAGAGCGTTTTTCGTGACCGGCCGGCGCCGCTCATCATCACGCCGCACCCTGGCGAGGCAGGGTGCCTCCTGGGCACGACCGCCAAGGAAATCCAGGCGGACCGCGAAGGCGCGGCCGCGCGGCTGGCGGGGCTCGGGGCGGTGGCCGTGCTCAAAGGGGCGGGCACCGTCGTGTGCGATGGCGAGCGGATGTACGTCAATACCACCGGCAACCCCGGCATGGCCACGGCGGGGGCGGGCGACGTGCTGACGGGCTTGGTGACGGCCCTCGTGGCCGCCGGCATGGCCCCGTTCGATGCCGCTGTCCTCGGCGTCTGGGCCCACGGCCGGGCGGGGGACATGGCCGCCGAGCGGTGGGGCATCCTGGGCCTCACGGCCCTCGATATCCTGAATTGCGTGCCGCAGGTCCTGCGGCTATAATACGGTCCTTTTGACCCACGCGTTCAGCGGGGAGCCGACGGCGACCGCGCGGCCCGATGCGAAACGCGAAATGCAGAATGAACGACGAACGGCAACGGCCCTGCGCATTTAGCCGCCCAGCTTGCTGGGCGCGTGTTTTTCGCACGGGTTAAGGCATCAAGCTTTCACGGAGGCAGCGATGGGCAAGGTGAAGGAAGTCAAACGCAAGAAACCCGAGGCGGCGGCGAGCGACGGCCAGCTCTCGCCGGAATTCAAGATCGGCCTGCTTCGGCGGATGATGGAAATCCGCGGGTTCGAGGACAAGGTCTTCGAACTCCTGGCGCGGAACATCCTCCAGGGCGCGAGCCACGTCTACGCCGGCCAGGAGGCCGTCGCGGTCGGGGCGTGCTCGGCCATTACGGACCGCGACTACGTTACCAGCACGCACCGCGGCCACGGGCACTGCCTGGCGCTCGGGGCGGACCTCAAGCTGATGATGGCCGAGCTCTGCGGCAAGGCCACCGGCTACTGCAAGGGCCGCGGCGGGTCGATGCACATCGCCGACGTCTCGAAGCGCAACCTCGGCGCCACGGGCATCGTCGGCGGCAACATCCCCGTGGGCACGGGG
>JAPLML010000003.1 GCA_026387055.1 Planctomycetota bacterium
CGGCGGGCATGGCCGGCACGCTGAGTGCGAGCGTGGCGCTGAACGTCCCGGGCGTCACCTTCAGCGGCGCGTTCGGCCTGGCGATCAACAACACCAGCTCGGCCATCCAGGACGAGATCACGGTCGGCGGCCAGACGGTCACGATCGACGTGCCGGCCGGGCCGTACGTCCGCGTCGAGGGCCGGGGCGTCACGCTGCGCATCGGCGGGGCGGGCGGGTTGGCCCTGGGCGGCGACTTCGCCTTCGAGAAGACGGCCGCCGAGATTGCCATCGTCGCCAGGAACGTCAGCCTGGGCCTGGGCGACGGGACGACCAACTTCATCTCCGTTACGAGCGGCCAAGGCGCCTTCCTGGTCACCACCGGGGCGGCCGGCGGACTGGCGGGAGTACTCAGCGCGGCCGTTGCCGTCAACATCCCGGGCATCCAGGTCAGCGGCACCTTCAGCGTGGAGATCAACAACACGACCGCCGCGGTCGCCAAGACCTTCGACGTCGGTGGCAGCACGGTCTCGCTGAATCTGCCGGCCGGCAAGTTCGTGCGGGTCGTGGTCACCGGTGCCAGCCTCGCTATCGCGGGCCAGGTCCTCACGGCCAGCCGGTTCGAGTTCCAGCAGAGCCGCAAGCCCGGCCTCGACGCCGTGCTGAACACGGCCGACGATGAGCGCGTGGTGAGCGTGATCGCCTCGGGCGTCGGGCTGAGGATCGGCAGCAGCACCCACGACTTCGTCACGGTCACCGGCGGCGCGGCGGCCCTGGAGATCACCGGCGCCGGCCTCGCCGGCTTCGTGACGGCCGGCTTTGACCTGAACATCCCCACCGCCCCGCCGATCACCGCCCACGCGGACAGCGTGACGGTGCTGATCAATCGGCGGACGGTCCCGGCCCAACTGGACGAAGCCCTGCTGACCCAGGTCTTCGGCGCCGGCCATACGGTGCCCTCGACACTGCCGGCCGGTCCGTTCCTCCAGGTGCAGGTGCTGAACCTCGCGCTCGACGTCATGGGCCAGCAGTTGTCCGGCAACTTCCTGTTCGAGCAGGCAATCAATGGGCGCGGCGAGCAGGTGATTCGCGTCGCCGTCACCGGCGTATCTCTGAACATCGCCGACATCGTGCATTTCAGCGCGGGCCAGGGCGCGCTGGTGATCAGCAACCAGGGCCTGTCGGCCCAGATCAGCGGGGCCATCGCGATCGACAACGTGGGCATCCCGCTCAGCTTCCAGGGCGCGTTCAAGGTCTCGATCAACAATAGCGCCGAGGCGGTCTACCAGAAGTTCGTGGTCGGCAGCGACATCATCGAGCTCGACCTGCCCGCCGGGCCGTACATCCGCGTCGAGGGCACGGGCGTCCGCGTTCAGATCGCCGGGCAGGTCCTCAGCGGCGACTTCGCCTTCGAGAGGATCACGTCCAAGGACGCCCTGGGCGCCAGCCGGACGATCGTCAAGGTGGTGGCGTCGAACATCGGCCTGCGGCTGGGCAACGGCACGACCGACTTCGTGGTGGTGAGCGGCGGCAGCGGCATGCTGCTGATCTCGCCGCAGGGCATGGCCGGTCAAGTCCAGGCGCCGGTCCAGCTGAACATCCCGGGGGTTGTCTTTGTCGGCACCTTTGGCATCAAGATCAACAACACGAGCGCCCCGGTGAACGAGACGTTCACGCTCGGCGGCACAGAGACGTCGCTGGTCATCCCCGAGGCCGGACCGTTCCTTCGCGTCGAGGGCACCGGTATCAAGTTGCAGGTGCTGGGCCAGAGCCTCAGCGGCGACTTCTCCTTCGAGAAGGTCGCCAGCGGCGGCGCCGACCACAACCTGGCCACGACGGCGGACAACGGCACGGTGATTCGCATCGCCGCCTCCAACGTCCGCCTGGGCCTGGGTAGCGGCACCACCGATTACGTGGTCGTCGAAGACGGCGGCGGGTCGCTGCTGATCACCAGTGCCGGCGTGGCGGGCCGGTTGCAGGCGACGGTTCGCGTCCAGAACATCGACGGCGTGTCCTTCGCCGGCACCTTCCGGGTGTCGGTCAACAACATGACCACCCGCGACGCGGCCACCGGGAACATGGTCGGTGTGGCGGTCAGCGAGCAGTTTGAAGTCGGCGGCGAGACCCAGACGCTCAACCTGCCCGCCGGGCCGTTCGTGCGGGTCGAGGGCGGCCGAATGCCCGACGGCTCGGGCACGCCCATCACGCTGACGGTCCTGGGTCAGACCTTGACCGGGAACTTCAGCTTCGAGCAGACGACCACGGCCGCCGGCACCAAGGTTATTCGGGTGGCCGTCGGCGACGTCGGGCTGAGGTTGACGGCGGGCGACAAGGTCCTGTTCGACCTCCAGGGCATCAGCGGTGCGCTGCTGATCATGCCGCAGGGCCTGGCCGGTCAGTTGACCCTGGCGCCTGAGGGCGGCTTCCATCTTAATATCCCGACAACGGACCCCCTGTTCTCCCTCGGCGTCGACAAGCTGACCATTTCCATCAACCGGATGTCCGCCCCCGTGAAGGACTCCTTCAGCGTGGGCGGCGAGACCCTCACCCTCGACCTGCCGGCCGGCCCCTACGTCCGGGTCGAGGCCGTCGGGGCCTCGCTGACCATCGACACGGTCACGCTCAGCGGCAACTTCGTCTTCGAGCAGGCCACCTCCGGCGGGCCGGACCACAACGTGGCCACGGTGGCCGACAACTTCACGGTCACCCGCATCGGCGCCGCCGATGTCTGCGTGACGGTGGAAGGCAAGTCGCTCATCTCGGTGCAGGGGGCGCTGGTGGTCCTGCCGACGGGCGTGGCGGGCGTCATCTCCGGCACCGTCTCGGTGTCGAGCGACAGCAACTTC
>JAPLML010000207.1 GCA_026387055.1 Planctomycetota bacterium
CGCCAGCGCGGTGATCCGGACGGCCGGGTGGCCGAGCAGAAGGCGGATCAGTTCCGCCGCCGCATAACCGCCGGCGCCGATGATGCCGACACGAGTCATGGTCTTTGCCCCTTCGATAAGGCTTCGCGCTTTGCCCACGAACACGCGCCCAGCAAGCTGGGCGGCCAAATGTGTGAGACCCAGGCGCCTCGTGCGAGCCCGGCGGCTCAATGGGCGGCGCGTTGGCGCCTCGCCCGCTGGGCGGCTAAATGTGGCAAAGTGTAGCCTAAATCGGAAGTGAAAACAAGGCGAGCGGCCCCGGGGAGCCGCTCGCGTGAGATTCCTTCCCGAACCGTCGCGTTAACGCTTGCTGAACTGGAACCGCTTGCGGGCGCCCTTCTGGCCGTACTTCTTGCGTTCCTTCATCCTGGGGTCGCGGGTCATGAAGCTGCCGTCGCGCAGGGCCTTCTCGAACGACGCATCGGCCTGCTTCAGGGCCCGGGCGATGCCGAGCTTGACGGCGTCGGCCTGGCCGCTCAGCCCTCCGCCGCTCACGTTGACGAGGATGGTGAAGCTCTTGAGCGCGCCGGTGGCCACCAGGGGGCTCAGGACGCTCCGGCGATCCTTCTCTTCGGGGAAGTAGGCGTCGACCTCGCGGTCGTTGATGGCGATCTTGCCTTCGCCCGGGAGCAGCCGCACGCGCGCGACCGCGCTCTTGCGGCGGCCGGTGCCCCAGATCGGGGCGGCCTTGGTGACTTCGATCATGCCCTGGGTCACGTCAGTCCTCTCCTAATAAGGTATGGCTAGCCAGGCGATTGTGCGCGGTAGCTCTCCTGAGCCGCCGCGCCGATTGCCGACTATTGCGGCGAGCACTTGGCATCTGCGCGGCAGGTCAGGAGACCCGCCGCGCACAAGTGCCCATAGCCCTTTCGTCCTAGTTCTTCCCCTTCAGCGGCTGCGGCAACTGGGCCTGGTGCGGATGGTTCGGCCCCGCGTAAACCTTCAGCTTGGAGAACATGGCGCGGCCGAGCCGCCCCTTGGGCATCATGCGCCGGACGGCCAGCTCGATCGGCCGCGTGGGGTGCCGCTTGATCATCACGTCGTAGGTCATCCTCTTGTGGCCGCCCGGATAGTAGGTGTACCAGTCGTACTCCTTGTTGCGGGACTTGGAGCCCGTTACGCGGACCTTCTCGGCATTGATGACAATGATGAAGTCGCCCGTGTCGTGGTTGGGCGTGAATGACGGGCGATGCTTGCCCTGGAGGATCGTGGCGAGCCGGGCCGCCAGCCGCCCCAGGACCTGGTCTGTGGCGTCGACGACCCACCATCCGCGGTCCACCTGCTCCGGTTTCAGGAATACGGTCTTCGTGTTCATCGAGCCGCTCACCGTCCTTCAAGACCCCGCTGTCGCGGGGCCGGCCCGGCGTGCCGGGCTCTTACGCACCGTCCACAAGGCCGGCGCAGAGAAGCAAGTATACCGCAGCCCGCTGCCCTGTCAATGCCGAAAATGACGAGATCCTGCAACGCCTCAGTTTCGGGGGTGGCACGGCCACGCGCCGTTGCGTGGCCGTGCACTTCAGACCAGCACAGATCACCGCCACGCCAAGGCGCGTGACCGGGCCACCCACGCTAACCAAGCAACAGCGCGTGGCCATGGCACCCGGTGCGGCGTGCCCCCGCGGACTCGAGGGGCGGCCATGGCCTTGAGCGCCGCCGGCTACTCGCGGATCCTGGGCGCGAACGGCCGGATCTCCCTCGGTCTCATCGGCTGCGGCGACCGGGGCACAAACGCCCACATGCCGGGCATCCACCCGTTCGACAAGCAGGAGAACGTGGAGTTCACCGCCGTCGCCGACCCGTGGCGCGTGGCCCGCGAGCGCGCCGCCGCCCGGGCCCAGGAGTGGTACGGGCGGGCCGCGCGGCAGTTCGTCTCGTACCGGGACCTCCTGGCCCTCAAGGATGTCGATGCCGTGATGATCGCCTCGTGCGACCACCTGCATACCACGCACCTGGAGGCCGCCGCCAAGGCCGGCAAGGATGCGTACTGCGAAAAGCCGCTCGCGATGGAGTTCGACAAGCTGAAGTCCGCCTGCGACGCCGTGAAGGCCGCCAACCGCATCGTCCAGATCGGCACGCAGCTTCGGAGCCTGCCGAGCTTCACCGGCTGCCGCGAACTCTACAAGACCGGCATCCTGGGCAAGGTCAGCCGCATCGAGCAGAACCGAAACGGCGACCGCCCGTACTGGTACGCGTACCTCAAGGACGCCAAGGAGGCCGATGTCGACTGGCGCGAGTTCCTGGCCGACCGCCCCGTGCGGCCGTTCAGCGCCGACCAGTTCACCGGCTGGTACGGCTACCGCGACTTTTCGGACGGGCCGGTGCCCGGCTTCGGCAGCCACTACATCGACCTCGTGCACTACATCACCGGCGCGAAGTTCCCGGCGAGCGCCGTCTGCCTCGGCGGCGTCTCCACATGGAAAGATGAGCATAAGTTCACGTGTCCCGACAACGTCCACGCCACGTGGACGTACCCGGAAGGGTTCGTGGTCACGTACTCGACCAACTTCGGCAACAGCGGCGGCAACAGCTTCAAGATCTTCGGCGACCAGGGCACGCTCGACATGCTCAACTGGACGTCGCCGTTCCTCACCGCCGAAGGAGGGAGCAAGGGCAAGGGCCTGATCCGCGGCAAGCAGCCCGTCCAGGACGTGCCGCGGCCGGACCACTTCCTCGACTGGCTCCAGTGCCTGCGCACCCGGAAGACCCCGCACGCCCCGATCGACGCCGGCTACCAGCATGCTGTGGCGGTCATCATGGCGATGCGGGCCTACGACACCGGCCGCCGCCAGGTCTACGATGCCCAGAAGCGCGAGATTCGCGAGGTGTGACGCGGCGGGCTCGGATAGGCGTTGCCGTTCACGTGCCACGGGTTGCTTGTCAACCCGTGGTGATTGTGGCTGTATTTCAATATTGTGTTACATCGTTGGGAAAGGACCATGATTGTCCCGGGTTGGCAAGCAACCCGTGGCACGTGAAAAGAGGCGTCGCATGACCACGTCAGATCCTCTCTCGCGCCGGGCGCTGCTGGCCCGCACGCTCGGGGCCGGGGCGGCGGGCCTGGCGGCCTGCCACGGCGTCCCATCCGCCCTCTTCTCGGCCGAGGAACCCGCCATGAAAA
>JAPLML010000366.1 GCA_026387055.1 Planctomycetota bacterium
CGGCCACGCGCTGTTGCGTGGCCGTGCACGGTCACATGGGGGGAGCAAGCACGGTCACGCAACGGCGCGTGACCGTGCCACCCACGTTAAACACGTACCCTGACCCACCGCGCGGCAATTGCCCCCGGGCGGCGAGATAACGGTCGCCGCGGCGACCGTTGGGGCGAGGGCGCCACCTTATCCGGCGCCGGTCACGAGACCCGGCGCGACTTCGGCCTCGGCGGGGCTGTCCCAGGTCGCCACGCGGTTGCCGCCGAGCTTCTTAGCGCGGTACATGGCCTCGTCGGCCCGGCGCACGAGTTCGTCGATGCTCAGGAACTGGCCGGGCGCCGCCACGGCCAGGCCGAGGCTGCTCGTCATGGTCAACTGGACCTCGCCATGCCTGATGGGGGTCCGCTGGACGAGCTGGCGGATCTCCTCCGCCAGGAAGGCGGATCCCTCCCTCCCGGTGTCGGGAAGCACCAGCAGGAACTCATCGCCGCCGTAGCGCGCGACGATGTCGGTGGCGCGGAGGCGCCCCTTGAGCGTCTGCGCGACGTCCTTGAGGACCGCGTCGCCTGCCTCGTGGCCGTAGGTATCGTTAATGGTCTTGAACCGGTCGAGGTCCAGGAGGATGACGGCCAGCGGCAAGCCGCCGCGCCGGCTTCGGACCATTTCGTGCTCGAAGAGGGTGGCGGCCAGCCGCCGGTTCACAAGCCCCGTCAGGTAATCCGTCGCGGCCAGGCGCTCGAGTTCGGCGTTGGCCCGCTCCAGGTCGGCCTTGGCCTGTTCGAGGCGTTCCTGCATCTCGCGCTGGCGGGTGATGTCGCTGCCGAAAGCCGCCAGATGGGTCGGCCGGGCCTGCTCATCATGGCAAACGGTGTACTTCCACGAGATGAGGCGGCGCTCGCCGGACTTGGTGACGACGAACTGTTCGAGGCCGCCGACAGGGCTGCGCCGTCCGGCCAGGACGTCTTCCCGCCATTGCACGATGGCAGCGCGATCCTCCGGCGCGAGGAGGACCTCGCGGAACGGCCGGCCGATGACCTCCTCGCGGGAGTAGCCCGTCAGGTGTTCGGCGCCTTTGTTGAACACCACGAGCCGGCCGTCCTCCAACTCGGTGCTGAGGATGACCACCTCGTTGGTCTCAAGGATGCCCCGGACGAAATCCCGCTCGTGGCGCAGGGTGGCCTGCACCCTCTCGAGCTCGTCGAGGCCCACCTGGAGTCGCTCCTCCTGGAGGTGCGACGCTTCCGCGCGGGCCCGCTCAGCGGAGGCGGCCTGCCGGTCCCACACCTGGCCCCGGCGTATGTCGCGCATCAGCGCCAGGAAGCCCGCCAGCACCAGGAAGTACCCACCGCTGTAAAGGGGCAGGTGGAGGTCGGCGGCCCGCAGCTGCCAGTCCGGAGCGATCGGGGACGCCAGCCACAGCACCTCGCCCATGACCAGGAAGGTGAGGCCACAGACCATCATGGTGTAACTGATGCTAGCGCCGCCCACCCGCTTGCGGACAAGCGTGGGAATCGAGATCGCGGCGAACAGCAGAACGCCCAGGCGCAGCAGATGATCCGTCACTTGCCACTCGCTCAAGGAGTCCCCCGTCCCCATCCCCCAGGCGCACGTAACCCCCGCGATATGCAGCAGAAGCCGTTTCACTATCGGCGGGCGGCGAGAAGAACCTTAAGCAATCCCACGGCGAAGGGCAACGGAAAGCCCGTTGAGGGGGGCGCCGCAGGTCGAAGAGTCGCCGTGGCGAGCGACCGCGTGTCTCGCTGTCAGCGCGGCCGCACAAGACCGGCCGTGACCGCGTCAGAGGGACCCCAGGCGGGCCGCGATCCGCTCCCAGTGCGTGCCTCGCCAGAACAGCTTGGCGCACCGCTCGCAGCGGAAGTACTCCTGGCACCAGGCGAAGGTGCGAGGCGGGACCTCCGGCCGGGCGGACTCGCGCGGCACGGTCTGCAAGCGGCCGCCGCAGGCCATGCAGCGCGGCGCCCGCGGCCGCAGGCCAAGGGCGTGCATCACGAACTCGAGCTGCTCGAGCTTGCGCTTCCCCGGCGGCACCAGGAGCGCCCGCACCCGGCCGGCCTGCACCGCGCCGTGCCGGGCCACTTCGGAATCGGAAGTGAGAAGGACCCGGCCGCTGGCGAGGGCGCGCCGGACGAGTTCAGCATCGTCGATCCCCTCGACCCAGGCCGCCTCGTAACCGGCGGCCCTGAGCCATCGGGCGAGGCCCCCCAGCATGGCGTCGCACCAGAACGCGGGAGGCTCTTCGGGGGTGGGTGGCTGAGCGGTCATAGCGCCCGTTCCCAAGCGGTGCGGGGCCGCCGTGCTTACGCGCCAAACTTGGCCAGGCGTCCGGCGTGGGCGAGGGCCAGGGGCATGAGGTGCGTGCTCGGGCGCAGGCCCAGTCCGCCGCCGAGACAGGCGATCTCATTGAACTCGCGCACGCCGTCGCGGCGGGCGGTCTTCGCCGCGAGGAGCACCGGCACCGGGTGCCAGGAGTGCGCCTTCATGGCCGTCGGCGTCGAGTGGTCGGCCGTGACGATGAGGACCGCCGGCCCGAGCTTCTCGAGCGCGGGGATCGCCCCGTCGGCCTCCTCGATGTAATTGACCTTGGCGTCGAAGTTGCCGTCCTCGCCCGCCTTGTCGGTGTGCTTGTAATGAATGAAGAAGAAATCATACTTATCCCACCCGGCAGCCAGGCTGGCGACGTCCCTGGCGATCTCGTTGGTCGCCTCCAGGGCCTCCATGCCGACCAGGCGGGCCACGCCGCGATACATCGGCGTCCCGGCGACCACCGCCGCCCGCAGGCCGAACCGCTCCTGGAAGCCCGGCCAGTGCGGCCGCTTGGCGAAGCCGCGGGCCAGGACGCCGTTGGCCTTCGTCTCGCTCGCCAGCACCTTCATCGCCTGCGCGAGGACCTTCCGGGCCAGCGCCGCCGTGCGGAGGTTCGCCTGGGCGTCGTCGACGGCGCGGACATCGAGCGGCGCCACGCCCTCCTTCTGCGGATCGGTGTCCTCCAGGCCGTCGCCCAGCCCCTCGCCGCGCAGGACCAGCAGGGCCCGGTGCTCCTTGACGGGCGACCAGAGCGCCTGCACGCCGTCGACCTCCTGGACGGCCTCGGCGAGCCGGCCGACAACCCGCTTCGACTCGTCGGTGGGCAGGCGTCCCGCGCGGCGGTCCGTGATGCGGCCCTTGGAGTCGAGGGTGCAGAAGTTGAGACGGGCGGCCACGTCGCCGCGGCGCAAGTCGAAACCCACGCCCACGGCCTCGAGCGCCCCGCGCCCGATCTGGTACTCGATCGGATCGTACCCGAACAGGCCGAGGTGGCCGGGGCCGCTCCCCGGCGTCACGCCCGGATAAACGGGCTCCAACAGGCCGCAGGTGCCCTGCGAGAGCAGGCGGTCGGCGTTGGGGGTGCGGGCCGCCTCCAGCTCGGTCTTTCCATCGGGGCCGGCCGGAATGCCGCCCAGCCCGTCCCACACGTAGAGGATGATCTTGGAGCCGTTGTCCTGAAGCAGGGGTCGAAGGTCCAGGTTCGCCACGCACGCCTCCTCACGGTTGCACTGGCATGTTCACATCAAGTCTGTAGGCCGGGGCGCAGCCCCGGCACGCTTTCGGTCCCCGCGGCGATCCAGGATGCCGGGGCGTTGCCCCGGCCTCCATCTCCTCACGGTTGCACTAGTAGTCCGACACACTTCTTCGTGTGAGTGTAACTGGGTAGCACGGTGGGCAGTCCTGCCCACCGCGCGGCGGGCAAGACTGCCCGCCGCGCTTCCCTTACCGACAGTCTCAATTGCGACGGAGCACGGGTGCCCGCGGCGCCCCGCGGGGGTCATCGCTTTCGCAGGACGACGAACGTCTCGCGGTCGCCGGAGCGAACCAGCAGCGGGATACCCTTGGCGAGATCGGCCTTCTTCATCGCCTGCCTGAGCTCGGCCACGCTCGCGACTCTCTGTCGGGCCACTTCAAGGATCAGCATGCCGCGCTTCAGGTTGGCCCTCGACGCCAAGCTGCCCGACCCGACGTCGGTAATGAGGACGCCCTGCCCCACCCGGTAGCCATAGCGCTGGGCCGTCTCGGCGGTGAGGTCCGAGACCTGGAGGCCGAGGTCCTTGAGTTCGGCCGGGGCAACCTTCTCGGCCCGGGCCATCTGGGGCTGGGCCGGCCTCTCCTCAACCTCCACCTTCAGGGTCATCCGCTTGCCGTCGCGCAGGATCGCGAGGGTGCTCTGGGTGCCGGGCTTCGTCCACGCCACGGCCGACTGCAGGTCGTACGAAGCCTTCACGGGCTTGCCGTCGTACTCCAGGACGACGTCGCCAGCCTTGAGCCCGGCCTTCACGGCGGGGCCGCCCTCGAAGACCTGGCTGATGAGGGCGCCCTCCTCGGTCTTGAGCTTCAGCGACTCGGCCAGTTCGGGCGTCAGACGCTGGATGCCCACGCCGAGCCATCCGCGGACAACCTTGCCCGTCTCGCGGATGCGTTTCATCACCTCGGCGGCCAGGTTCACCGGGACCGAGAATCCGACGCCCATGTATCCGCCGGAGCGGCTGGCGATGGCGGTGTTGACGCCGATGACCTGGCCGCGCATGTCGACGAGCGGCCCGCCGGAGTTGCCGGGGTTGATCGCGGCGTCGGTCTGGAGGAAGTTCTCGTAATCGGTGATGCCGACGCCCGCGCGGCCGATGGCACTGATGATGCCGAAGGTCACGGTCTGCTCCAGGCCGAAGGGCGAGCCGATCGCCAGCACCAGGTCGCCGACCTCGACCTTGTCGGAGTTCCCGAGCTGGGCGACCGGCAGGCGCACCGCCTTGGCATCGATGCGGATGACGGCGATGTCGGTCGGCGGGTCGGTCCCGACCACCTTGGCCTTAAACTCGCGGCCGTCGGCGAGACGGACCATGATCTCGTCGGCCTCGGCCACCACATGGTTATTCGTCAAGATATAGCCGTCGGTATCGACGATGACGCCGGAGCCGAGGCCCTGGCGCTGGAACTTGCGCGTCGGCCCCTCGCGGCCGTTCTCGCCGGGCTCGCCGCCGAAGAAGCGGCGGAAGAACTCGTCGGCGCCGAACGGCGCCGACGGCTGCTCGACCGTCTGGCTCACGCCGATGGCCACCACGGCCGGCTTCACGCGCTTGGCCACCGCCCGGCAGGCCTCGGAGATCTGGTTCACCTCGGGGGGGATGGCCGGCAACGGGTCCGGTTTGGCTTCGGCCGCCGACAGCGTGACCGCCGGCGCGTGCTCGCCCGAAGGCAGACCCTTGTTCATGAGGATCGGGACCGCAACGCCCGCGAGCACGATAATCCCCAGGGCCAGAACCAACACCGCCAGAAGCCGACCATAGCTCATCTTGATTCTCCTTTACGACGCGGCCGCCACGCCACCCAAGGAGCCCCGCCGGGGCCCCGGGCGCCGGATTGCCGTCTCTATGATAGCCGAGGTCGACGCAGGGGAGCAAGGCGATTCCACGCAGGCGCTTCCTCGAAAATCCGATCAAAGCCGGATTGGGCCAGCGCGTTTGCCTTTAGGATTCAAAGATATTCGCAAGAGCCCCTGGGGAGAACCCCTACGCTATATCCGGCGTGTTTTCGCTTGCCAGCCCCAAGTCGGAGTCTTACTGTGTGAACCACAAGGCTTGTTTACGAGAGGGGAGGAGATTGCGTGGACAACTTGAGAAAGGGCGGGCGACGCGGCGATCGGGCCGCCGGTCGGGGACGCACGCCGCGACCCTCCGGGGATGAACGCCTCGGCCGGTTCCTCGCCTTCGTCCTCCGGCACCACCCCGAGGTGGTCGGGCTGGCGCTCGACGACGAGGGCGCCGCCGACCTCGACGCCCTTCTCGAGCGCCTCCACACCAAGCCGGGCTTTGAGAGCACCTCGCGGGAGCAGATCGAGCGCCTGGCATCGGGACCGTCGGCCGTCCGCTTCGAGATTCTCGACAACCGCATCCGGGCCCGCTACGGCCACAGCCTGCCCCAGCTCATCCAGTACGAGCCCGCCGCGCCCCCGCCGGAGCTTTTCCACGGAAGCACGCCCGATGCTTGTGAACAGATCCTGGCCGAGGGCCTCAGGGCCATACAGCGGCAGCGGGTGCACCTGTCGGTCGACACCTCGGTCGCCCGCGAGGTCGGACGCCGGCGGTGCCCCAGCCCGGCCATCCTCCGGATCGACACCGCCCGCGCTGCCGAGGCCGGCGTGCGGTTCTACCACGCCGGTCCGTCGGTCTGGCTTTCGGACGACCTTCCGCCGGCGTGCCTCTCGAGGGTGGAGTAACAGAAGCCGCGAGCTTCGCGCGTTGAACAACGCGGTCGCCTTCGGCTCCCCGCTAAGCAGCGCTTGCCGCTGCTGCAGCGGTTCAATCCGAAATCCAAGCCGGTTGCGTTGTTGACTGAAGCGGAGGAGCTGCGCGGCCCAGGGGCGTGGGGCGGCGGCCAAGAAGCAGGGCGGGGCCGTCTCGGACGGGCTGGAAGGCGGGGAGCGAACGGTTCGGGCGCGTCGGGCGCGCACTTACAGCGCCGCGTGGCGTGCCGGCAGCGTCGGGCCGCCGGTCAGCCGGCGAGTCTCTGACGCAGGGCCTTTTGCGACGGCCGTCCGGCCCCGGTAGAGCCGCTCGAACTGCTTGGTGGCCCGCGGGATCGGCGGGAACCGCCTCAGGTCGATCTCCTGCTTGACACGCACCGTCTTGCCGTATTTCTTTCCCGCGTTGCACCGGTCGTGGTTCGGGCACCGCCAGCCCTCATGCATGGCCGGGCACCGATATTTCAAGGTTCCCCGCGACGCCTCGCGGCCGATGAACGCCATCCGGTGCCGCACCGGCGGTTCGCTCGTCTTGTCGTAGCAATGCACCGTGCCCGCCTCGTCGTACACGATGTTCGACCGCCCGTCGTGGCCCGGCAGCATCCGCTCCGACTCCTCCTTCCACAGCGACCGGTTCTGGATCACCGGCTCGATCCCCGCCTCCGCCAGGCATGCATGGACCTTGGCGTCGTCGGCCGCCTTGTCGTAGGCCAGCGTCTTCATCCGGCCCTCCGGCAGGTTCGCCTGCGCCTCGGCCACCAACGGCGGCAGTTCCTCATTGTCCCCCCGCTTCGTGGAACTCGCGCGGTACGCCACCGCCAGTTCGTGCCGCACGTCGACCAGGAGGTGACACTTGTACCCGAACCACTCCAGGACCTTCGTGACCTGGCCCGTCTCGTCCGTGTATTCCTTGCGTCCGCCCGCGGGCGCCGGCAACGCCGGGTCCGGGTCCGCTTCCTCTCGCGTCCGCAGGCCCGTCGAATCCCCGGCCGTGTGCATGCCCAAGTCCCGGACGACTCCGCCCAACGTCCGGATCATCGTATCGAAAACGTCATGGAGCAGCCCGAGGTGCGGCTCGGCGCCGAGGACCTTGAGGAACCGCGAGACGTTCCACTTCTTGGGCACGTCGGCCTCGCGTTGGATTCCGACGAGCCGCCGCAGGGCGGCGTTGCGCCTCAGGTCCCCCAGGCAGGCATCGAAGGTGGGGTGACGCAGGAGGATCGTCAGAAGGACGACGCCCCAGAGGGCCTCGACCGGGTAGTCGTCGCGGCCGTGGCCGCGTGAGCGGCGGAGGGCGTCGAGGAGCCTGCCGTCCGGCACGATCGCCAGCAGGTCACGGACGGTCTGGAGGCTGGGGTTGTCTTCGAGGGCTTCCCAGGCGAAGAGCGGTTGGGTGACGGCGAGACGCAAGGCGGCGGCTCCTGTTTCCCCCTCACCGCCGGAGACTATACAGCGCAACTAATCCCCGTGTCAAGAAAAGATGGTCGAAAAATCCGGAAAAAATTGCGCGGCCCCGCCTGGCGCGTCGCCACGGGGGCTGACTGCGGGGAAGCCCGTCCGCCGACCCGCCGCAAACGCCCATGCCCCGCAGACTTCCGAACAGAGCAACCGCCTTATGCAACGCCGTTAACCCTGGCTTTAGCGCCGGCGCACGCGCATAATACGCCATGGAGCCGCCCAGCATGCTGTCTTTGCGCGGTGGGTCTCCTGACCCGTACGTGTTTAGCGTACCCCGGCAGGTGTGGCACGGCCACGCGCTGGGTGGCACGGCCACCCGCTGTTGGGTGGCCGTGCGCGGCATCGGACAATGCACGGCCACGCAACGGCGCGTGACCGTGCCACCCACGCCAAACACGTACGGGTCAGGAGACCCGCCGCGCGACAGTTCGCCAAACGGCAAGCGAAAGGGCTATCATGAAACAAGTCACCCTGGTCATCATCGGCGCGGGCGGCCGCGGCACCCTGTACGCCGGCTACGCCACGATGCACCCCGACCTGGCGAAGGTCGTGGGCGTCGCCGAGCCGCGCGAGTTCTGGCGCGAGCGCCTCGTCCGCGACCACGCCATCCCGCCCAGGAACGTGTTCGACGACTGGAAGGCCCTCGCCCGCCGCCGGCGCTTCGCCGACGCGGCGGTCATCTGCACGCTCGACCCCATGCACGCCGGGCCGGCCGTCGCCCTGGCGCGCAAGGGCTACCACATCCTCCTCGAGAAGCCCATGGCCCCGGTCGAGAAGGACTGCCGGCGGGTCGCCCGCGCCGTCCGGAAGGCCGGCGTCATGATGGCCGTCGGCCACGTCATGCGGTACACCGATTACACGCAGAAGCTGAAGGGCCTCGTGGACTCGGGCCTCATCGGCGACATCGTGGACCTCCAGCACCTCGAGCCGGTGGGCTACTGGCACCAGGCCCACTCGTTCGTTCGCGGGAACTTCCGCAACGAGGCCGGGTCCTCGTTCATGCTCATGTCGAAATCATGTCATGATCTTGATTGGATCAGCTATATCGTCGGCGCGCGGTGCCTCAAGGTCTCGTCCTTCGGCCACCTCAACCACTTCCGCAAGGAACGCCGGCCCGCAGGCGCCGCCGACCGGTGCCTCGACTGCGGCGTCGAGCCCACGTGCCCGTACTCGGCCACGCGGTTCTACCTCGCCCGCGTGGCCAGGGGCGAGAAGGGCTGGCCCGTCGACATGCTCACGCCGGACCTCACGGCGGAGGGCGTGACAAAGGCCCTGCGCGACGGCCCGTACGGCCGCTGCGTCTACGCCTGCGACAACGACGTGGTGGACGACCAGGTCGTAAGCATGCTCTTCGAGGGCGGCCGCACCGCCACCTTCACCATGACCGCGTTCAACCGGCAGCGCGACCGCGAGACGCGGATCTTCGGAACCCGCGGC
>JAPLML010000412.1 GCA_026387055.1 Planctomycetota bacterium
GCGTGGAAGCGTGTTCCAGCAAGTTGGACCCGGAGATCTACCCATTGGGGGTGATCGCGCGATATGAGTTCCCTGCCCGCGGCGACATGCCCCCGCTTACGCTCGCGTGGTATGATGGCGGCCTGAAGCCGGCCCAGCCGAAGGAACTCGAACCGGGCCGCCGCATGGAGGACGTCATCTACATCGGCGAGAAGGCAGCGCTGATGGGCCACCGGCTGATCCCCGAATCGAAAATGAAGGAGTACGGCCGGCTGCCCAAGGTGCTTCCTCGCTCGGTCGGCCACTACAAGGAGTGGGTCGATGCTTGCAGGGGTGGCCCGCCCGCCGGCGCCAATTTCGTGGATCATGCGGGCCTCCTGACGGAAACCTGCCTTCTGGGGAACGTGGCCCTGCACGCCGGAAAGAAACTGTCGTGGGACGGGCCCAACATGCGGGTCACCAACGACGACGAGGCCAACCGGTACCTGCACCGGGAATACCGGCAGGGCTGGACCCTGTAACCGGCGCCCGGCAATCGAAAGTGGCTTGCGCAGCGGGTACGGAGACCCGCCGCGCCAATGCGGAATCTTAACCCGCTCAAACGAGGGAGAGAACCATGCTTCATGGTCGTATGACGCGGCGCGAGGCGTTTGTGGCGGGGGCTGCGGCGATGCTGCCGCTTGCCGCGGCGTCGGCTGCATCGGCGGCAGGCAACCCCCAACCGGAACCCGCCCTGACCGTCGGCATCGCAACGTTGGGGTTCGGCGATTACACGAACCGCCGCCTGGCCGTGGAGTTGGCCGCGCAGGGCTTCCGAACGGTGCAGTTGTTCCTCAACCAGACTGACAGCCGCTACTGGAAATACAACGGGCGATCCGACCTCTCGGACCTGACCGCCGCGCGGTGCCAGGAGATTGCCGACGCCTATCGGTCGGCAGGCATCGCCATCCACAGCCTCGGCGTCTACACCAACCTGATTCACCCCGACGAGGCGGAGCGGAAGGCCAACCTGGCGTACTTTGAGGCGATGATGAAGGCCGCGCGTGCCATGGGCGTGCGCAACCTGATTACCGAGGCGGGGCACTACGAGCTGGAGAAACCCTCGTCGGTGGCGTATCACTTCCAGGAAGAAGTCTGGAAACGGATGGTGGCCACGGCCAAAGAACTCGCGCAACTGGCCGAGCGCCACGATGTGACCGTGCTCTTTGAGCCGTTCTTCCGGGGCTTCCTCGCCAGCGCGAAACGAACGCGGGTGTTTCTCGAGGAGGTCGGCTCGCCCCGCATCCGGGCACTGCTGGACCCGGCCAACCTGCTCGAAGTCAACGATCTCGGCGAGATGTTCGAGCAACTCAATGCCTGGATCGACTGCCTGCACGCCAAGGACCGCAAGCTGCACGTCGATCGTGGCGTGCCGGCGGGCCAGGGGGATCTTGATTACCGGAAGCTTGGTGTCCTTGCGGCCAAGCACACGCCGAAGGTGCCGCTTATCTTGGAGTACGTGGATGCCAGCGACTACAAGCAGGCCCTGGCGCACCTGCAAAACGCCATGCGTCCCTGATCGCGTCGGCCGTGCGATCAGACGGTGATGATCGACTCCGTGAACTGCGGCCTGGCTGGCGATGGCTGTCGTACATCGCCGCCGCCACGCCCCGCGCCGCCGCGAAGGCATCTTGGAGCGTCGGCTCGGTCATCCAGGTCATCAGGAGGGCGGTCAGCCACGATGACGCGGGCAAGACATGGGCCATGGCGGGCGAGGGAGCGGTCGATGGGACGCATCGGCTTCAGCGGATGGCCGACACCCCGGACACCCATCGGCGTGGCCATCGGGTTGCTTGGCGTGCTGTGCGCCTCGGCCCAGGCCTACATCGATGTGACTCCTTCGCTGGGGCGTATCATCAAGGATTCCGGTCAGATCGTCGTTCTCCAGGTCGAGAAGGTGAACCGCGAGAAGCAGGCCGTCGTCTACCGAAAGGTGGCGGACCTGAAGGGGAAATGCCCCGCCGACCAGGTCAAGCATGTCCTGACCGATGGACGCACCCTGGCCTGGGCCGAGGAAGGAAAAACGGCGGTCGCGTTCATGGCCCCGGGCGGGCCGTGCGTGGTCTGCACCGGGGGCGGTTGGTACGAGTGCCATGCCCAGCAAGACTCCTGGTGGCGCCTGTCGCTGGAACGGCCGGAGCTCTTGCTCGCCTATGCCGGGTCGGTGCCGAAGCTGCGGGGACACGTGGAGGCGATGGTGGCGGGCAAAGAGGCGGTCATCACAACCGCCGTGCATGGCGCCGGCGACCAGGTCATGACCTTCGAGATCGCCTTCAACCAGCTCCAAGGCAGCTCCTCCCGGCCGCTGCAGCGCATTCGCGCCAGCCTCGGCATGCCCGACCAGGTCTACCTCATCGGCACGCAACCTCGCTACTTCGTGGGCCTCGGCTCCGTGGGCGCGGAGGACCTGCCCCAGGTCATCCGGGCTCTCCAGAGTCCCGACCCGCTCACCCGGATCGAGGCTGCCGATGACCTTCTGTCGCTGGCCGACACGGTCGCCAACGACGTCATGCGTCAAGCCGCGGGGCCGGCGCCCGCGACGCGGCGTGAAGACGCCAAGGCCATCGCCAGGCGGGCCTCGCCTGCGCTCGCGCAATCGCTGGGCGACCCCGATGGCCTGGTGCGATTGCACGTTGCCGCCGCACTCGCTCGGTTCGAGCCCACGCAGCCCAAGGCCGCGGCGGCGCTGCGGGAAGGCCTGCGCGACAGGGACGCCCGCGTCCGAAAGACCGCTGCGGAGTGCTTGGGGCGCGCATGCCTCGCGGCGAGGGCCGCCGCGGCGGCGCTCATGGCCTCGGTGCAGGATGGGGACGCCTCTGTGCGCCGTGCGGCCATCGAGGCGCTGGGCGCGATCGGGTCCGACGCCGGCGATGCCGTACCCGCACTCATGAAGGCGCTGGGCGATCCGGCGGCGCGGTGCGCAGCGGCTGAGGCGTTGGGACGAATCGGCGCCAGGGCCCGCCCGAGCATGGCCGCGCTGGCCGAGGCATTGAGCGACCCCGACGAGCGGGTCCGGTGGGCGGTAGCACGGTCGATGGCGCTGATCGGCGGACCGGAGGCCAAGGGGGTGCTGCCGTTCCTCATCCAGGCCCTGGAGAACGCCCGCGGTCGCGACCTGTACAATATCACGCTGTATCTGGGCATCCTTGGGCCGGTGGCCAAGGAGGTGATACCGGCGCTCCAGCGCGCCCGCGCCCGGGACCACGAGCTCGTGGACATGGCCATGTGGGCCATCCAACCGGAAGACAGGTTCCCCTGGGAGCTGGGTTACACGAATGACCGCGACTGCGACCTGTGGCTGTTCGTCGCGTACATCCGCCACATGGGCGACCGCGCCAAACCCGCGGCCGCCGCGCTGGCTGACCGGCTCGTGAAGGATGCGGCCGGGCACGTGCCGTCATGGGGCTACCGCCTCCTGGCCGAGCAACCGGATGCCGCGGTGCCGGTGTTGACCAAGGCCTTGGCCGAGGGCACACCCAAGGCCCGTGCCAGAGTGGCCGCGGCACTGGGCCGGATGGGCCCCGCGGCAGGGGGGGCTGTCAAAGCGCTGGAGGCGGCGGCGAAGGATCCGGACCCGGTCGTTCGCCATGCGGCCGCCCGGAGCCTCGATCAGATCCGGTGATCGCGGGTGGCCGCGAGGCATGGCAGTGCCGGACCGTCCCGTCGCCGGCGTCAACCCGAGGTGTGTTCAGTTGTCCGTCCATTAATCTATACGCCTGTGCCGGCGGGCGCAACAGCAGAGCCGAAATGTGCTGGCAAAGCCGAGTCCGTCCTATACACTTTCGGGAGGCCACGGCGTCGGGCACCCCATGGAGGGACCGCAGGCCGTCTTGGGCAGACCGCCTGTTGGGGGTTCGGGGCCGATGAACGAAATGAGAGAATGCGTATGCTCAATAAGAAGCATGTGGCCCTGGTGCGGAAGTTGGCTCGCGGCGTGGCGGAGATCGCCGCGCTGCCGGTGCAGGAGGAGAAGCGAGCGCTGTGGCGCCGCCTCAACGCCCGCAAGCCGGGGCGTCCCATGGTGATGGTCGACCAGGTCTGCTGGAACGAGCTGAACGCCGGCGGGGAGCTGACCCTGCGCTGCGCCGATGCCGATTGCCGCGGGTATGAGGAATACCTGCGGCGCACGCTTTACCAGTGGGAGCATTTCCCCGTGGACATGGTGGTGGAGCCCTTGGTGCGGGTGCCCAAGGCGGTCCACAACACCGGCTTCGGCATCCACGTCGTGGAACAGGTCGCCGTGACGGATCCCACCAGCGAGGTCCTGAGCCACAGGTACGAGAACCAGTTCCAGAACGAAGAGGACCTGGCGAAGATCCACGCGCCGCAGATCAGCCACGATGCATCCGAGACCGAGCGCCGTCTGGCCGTCGCCCACGAGCTTTTCGACGGCTTGCTCGAGGTGCGGCCGTGGGGCGTCGATCCGTACCTGTCGCTGTGGGACCCCATCGCCACCTGGATGGGCGTCGAGAACGCCCTCTATGCCTTGGTGGACAGGCCCGGCTTCATCCATCGGCTGCTGACCCGTTTGACGAACGGCTACCTGAGCATGCTCGACCAGTTGGAGCAACAGGGGCTGCTGTGCGAACCCCAGAGCCTGATCCACTGCACGGGCGCCTATACCGACGATCTGCCTGCGCCCGGGTACGACCCCGGAAACCGCGTACGAAGGACCTCTGGATGTTCGGCCTGGCGCAGATGTTCGCCGCCGTCTCGCCCGCCATGTTCAGGGAATTCGAGGTGGAGTACACCCGTCGCCTCTGCGCCCGTTTCGGCCTGGTGTACTACGGCTGTTGCGATCCGCTCGACGGCAAGATGGCCGAAGTGCGCATGATCCCAAACGTGCGCAAGGTTTCCATGAGTCCCTGGGTCAACCAGGATCGCGGCGCGGCGGAGATCGGCGAGGGCTACGTCTTCTCCCGCAAGCCCAGCCCGGCCTTCCTGGCGACGGATCCCTTCCGTCCCGAACAGGTTCGCACGGACCTGGTCGCCACCCGGAGGATTTGCGAAAAGCGCGGGTGCCCGCTGGAGCTCATCCTGAAGGACATCAGCACGGTGCGCTACGAGCCGGAGCGCCTTTCGGAGTGGGCCCGCATCGCCATGCAGGTCGTCGGCGGGTGAGGCGTCCTCTGGACGATGGAGGAGGAGGTCGAACCGTTGCCTCGGGGCGCACGCTGGGGCATCCGGCGCTCACGCAGAAGAGGAGAAGCCGGAAGGCGGGCGATCGGCTCTCTCCGCCGCGCCCTTTCAGCCGGCCCGGCACACGACGCGGAAGCCTACGTTGAAGACGCGCTGCCACAGGCGATAGCTCACCCGGCAGGCGGCGCGGGCGCACCGGGCCTCGTCGAACCACGATCCGCCGTACGCGGCCTTTAGCGCGACCGCCGCGGGCTTGTCGCCGTGGTTTTCCAGCGCAATCTGAAGCTCGAACCGCCCGGCGTGGATGTCGGGCTTGGCGAGAACATCCTTGATGCGGGTCCTCGGCTGAGCCAGGAGGCTCACGTGATGGTTGATGCCGGCCACGGCCACCACACAAGGCCCCGTGATGCGGATCGTGAGCTGATTGGACCGACTTGCGCGCAACGCATCGGTGACATCGAACTCGAACTCGGCTTGTCCGCCCTCGTGGGAACCGACGAGCACGCCGTTGAGCCACGCCTGGCAGGCGTAGGCCACTCCGCCAAAGCGGAGGTACTGACGCAGATCGGCGGAAGTGGGAACGGAGGGCGTGAAGGTGCGAGAGTACCAGAGAACGCCGCAAGGCGTCGTCCCTACCAGCCCCAAGTACCCGCCGGCCATGCGATTCGGATCGACTTCGTAGACATTGCCGGGCACCTGAATGGGACGTGAGCCATCCAGCGGAAACCCGCCGGGCTTGAACCACGCCGCGGTCCTGCCGGCATCCTGCGGATCGAAGGCGATGCGCCACTGGCCGTCGAGGGATTGCACGCGAGACGCGCCGGCGGACTCCGCGGCGTTGGAGTTTCAGATCGTGACGCCCAGGCCCGCCGCCAGGATAATTCCACAGGTCATCCGCGTGAAGAACACTTGGGGCAACTGTCGGAACTTCATGGAACGTCTCCTTGAGTGTTTTTTCGCGGAGGGGTGCAGATGCTGCGATCAGGACCGCAAGTGGTTCGGCGCCTCTCCGAATGTGAACGGGAGTGTCAGTAAACCGCCTCCACCTTGATCGAACCCTGCATGTTGTGCAAGCGGATGGTCTCCTTCGCCGGGTCAAAATCGGTCCATGGCTTGCCGTTGACCATCGCGGCCTTGATCGGCGAGGTCTTCGGGTGGCGGAGGCGGAGAAGAACCGCGCGCGGGGGCGTGCGAGAAGGCACTTCGATGGTGGCCGTGATCTTGCCGTGGTCCACGTCGGAGACGATTTCGTAGGCAAGGGGCCCGAAGTAGGTCGGGGCGCTTTTGACGGCGATCTTCTTGCCCTGCTCCAGCCAGACGCGAGGCGTGGCGCGGGCGAGCCACAGCGTCTGGCTTTCCTCCATGACCAACAGGTTGCGGAAGTTCTCCATGAACCAGCCCGCGGTGCCGTTGTCCGGGGCGTCACAGTCGGTGTACCCGCCCCAATGCCCTGCTTCCCACAGTAGTCCATTGGCGCCCACCATGGCCGCGTAGGAGTTCGTCCAATACCGCAGGAAGTTCGGAACATCGTCCTGGAGCAGGAAGATGTTGGCGTTGTGTGACGCCTTGGGGAGGCGCACTCCACGGCAGCTCCAGAACCAGGCGTCTTCGGTAGACAGGCCCCTCTTCTTTCTCGCCTCCTCCAGTTCCCGCACGGCGTCGACCGATGTTTCCAGCTCCGTCATCACGTTGATGGTATCGACCATGCGGACATCGTTGGCGTCGAGCGCGCCGAACGGTTCGGCCAGCGGCAGCGCGCCCACATGCCAATCGCAGTCCGGAAACTGGGGGGCCCCGAGTTCAGGACCCGTCAGGCCTCGCGAGTACGCCATTCTTGGCAGGAAGCTGTGGTAGGTGCCGTCACGGCCAAGCCGCACCGGCGCCAGCGCTGCCTCGCGGTCCACCGCGCGGCGGATGTCTTTGCGGAACGCATCGGCCTCATCGCGGTACTTGCGGCCTGCTTCGGGCTCGAACTCCGTCAAGGCGTCGGCGAAACGCCGGATCGCTTGCAGGGACAGGGCATTGTCAACGTAGTACCAGCGCCAGTCACAGCTTGGGATCGCATAATCGCCCAGCATGCATGGCGGCATGAGGCCGGCAGCCATGAGGTCCCGCCGGTTGGGAATGTCCTTCATGTAGGCATTTTTTTGCCGGATGATCCAGTCGGCCGCCGCCTGCATCCGGGCCCGGTTCCGCTGGAACCACGCTTTGTCACCGGTGAGGAAATAGCGGTCGGCCATGGCGAACAGGAGCCTGCCCGTCGAGGCGTGCGTGCCATCGTGGCTGTATCCCATGTCGTGCCGCATGGAGGTCGCCCATTCCAGGGCGCCGTTGCCGTCGGAATAATCGCCGTCGGACTTGGCACCCGGGGATTTCAGGAAATGGTCATAGACCTTGGCGGCTTCATCGTGCAGGCCCACCATGTCCATTTCGTGAGCGACCCGGCCGACCTCGAACGCAAGTCCTCCCCACATGTGCTTGCCTCTCAACTGGTGCGAGGCCGCGCGCCAGGCATCGGTCCAGCGTGCGTCCGGCAGTTGCACCTGCATGGGAGGGTCCGGGACTTTGGGGAAAGGTGGAAGAGGCGTCCCGGCCGGACATGTCGAC
>JAPLML010000591.1 GCA_026387055.1 Planctomycetota bacterium
TTTGCTTCAAGAAGGTTCTTGCCCTGCTCTAATCGGTCGCCGCGGCGACATATGCCAACCAAAGCCCAACGGCGGGCTTTGGTTGCATATATGCCTGACCCGCGGTTTTTCGGATAGGCTCAGAACATCGTCTGAGCAATACTCCTTGACAGGCGCAACGCCGCTGTATACAATAAAGGGCCTCGCCAGAATTCGCAGCAATCGGTGCAATTGGTTTGCGAGAGACGCGAATGATCGGCATCCGGAAGAGGCGAATCCTGGAGGTCCAAGGCTGCTCGGCGAGTCGCCTTGGCACCGAAATCTGGGTCATTTCGCTCTTTATTTGCCTCACCTTCGCCATCGCAAGCCTGACGGAACCACTCATCGGCAGATTCTGGTCCTTGGTTAAGGGAAACCCGATTGGCTTGCGCCAATGTGTCCTTGCTGTTGACTGCATTCTCACAGAAGTAATCTTCGACGCCATCATGTGCCTCGAATCGCGCATCCCCTTGAGAGGGTTGCGACAGCGTCATGTCACACTAGTGCCTCTGCCATTCTTCACCCCAATAGATTGTATGCCCGTTGCACTCACTGTCAACAAAAAAAATTGTCAAGAGGCGCGACAAATCTCTAAAGCCGAAGCCGGGTACGGTCGTCGGCACGCGGGCGGTGGTGGGGAAGTCCGCGGCCCTGAAGGTTGTGCATCGCCGTGGAATGTCGGGCGGGTGAACCGCCGGGAGGCGACATCTCCGCTTGATCTTCAGCGATGGGCAGGGGGTTGGGAATGGCCGCAGGGCAGCAGGGTGGGGAGGGAGAGAAATGGCGCCGGGATCACGAGACCGAAATCGCCGCCGTGGAGCAACTTGGGAAAGCGATCCGCCGCTTCCTTGCGGCTCTCCGCAAGCCCCAGAAAGACGCCGAGCGTGATGCCGTGCTGCTCTGCGTCTCCAGCGCAACGGTTGCCGCCGCCGACGTGCTGGGCCGCGATGACCTGCTCGACGCCAAGACCAACCTCTCTCGCGTCGCCGCCGAAGAGTGGGAGACCTGGCTGAAGACGGGCACGTGTGATGCGGCGCACTTGGCCGGACCGGCACGGGATTACCTGGCGATCGTCGAGACCCTGGAAGAAGGCCGGCCTCCGCCGGCCTGCCCCCCGGAGTGTTGACCCTCCGCCATTTTCCTGCCGTCGGAATCGCCAGGGCGCTGTCACACGTGAAGGGGTGGGTGCCAGGATCCGCCGCGGCGGGCCGACATGGCCGGATCGGGGGTGTAGTGCCACGGCGTGCCGCCGAATCTTTAACTACTTGATTTGCCAAGAGTTACGAAAAGGCACTGTCGAAGATGGCGCTGATGGCTGTTGACGAACCGCCGGGCTGGGCGTGGGGACGTGGGGACGCCGGGAAGGGGGATGGCGATGAACGGGCCCGATGTCGACCGCCGGGTGGACTTGGCCGCGCGCTACACCCAAGAGGTCCTGCTGGATATCCTGCCTGAGGCGGCTCGAGCGTCGCCGGAGAACGCCTTGCGGGTCCTGCGGCTCCTGGGCGAGGTCGACCGGCTGATCGAGGACTCGGACGACCCCGGCGGCCGCCGGGGGAAGCCGGCCGACCTGTTCAGCCATGCCCGCGTCTCAGGGCGGGACCATGCCCACGGCAACGGCGCCGTGGGCATGCCCCCCGTCAAATGACGAGTCACAGAGTTCTAGATCAGTTGGACCATTTGCTGGGGCACGAGGTCCAGCGTGCGGCTCGCCCAGCCGAGGTTCGTATTCAGGTAGGCCATCACGGCATCCGATGCCGTCAGTTGGGCCCCCACCTGGGCCGTGACCGGCAGGGTATAGACGGGGGCCGCGGGGGGCGCCACCGAGCCGTCGAAGTCGACCAGGACCTGCCCGCTGAGCTTGCCGGTGAGCGCCCAGGCCTGTCCGGCGGGCCAGCCAGCCGGCTTGCTCGAGGTGATCGGCCCCGAGAGCACGGCCGTGCCCGAGAACGCGAGGTCGGACACGCCGTCCGCCACGATGCCCTTGACCGCGTCGTAGTGGAAGGTCGACTGGGCCGTGAAGCTCCCGGCGAAGGCCATCTTCGCCGTGGTCCAGACGTACGGGGCGAAGAAGTGCTTGGCGAACGTGGCGGTGGCCTTCAGAGACGGGGCGGAGGCCGTCAGGGTGCCGCTGAAGCTGGTTATCTCCAGGTCGCCGCCGAACGAGAGCGTGCTCTGGAAGGTGCCGCCGCTCGCCGCCGTGCTGGTCTTGGTCAGCTTCTTGGAGAGCAGGCGGTTGCCGAGGACGTCAGCGGTCGCGTAGCCCCAGTAGGTGAACTTGGGGGTCGCCGTGGGGACGGTGGTCACGGCAAGCTCCAGCGCGACGCCGAAGTCCGCGCCGATGCTCTTGCCGGCGATCAGCGACCAGCCGACGGGGGTAACGCCGCCCTGACCCACGATCGTGTCCTCGGCGGTGAGCTTGTAGGTCTTGGAGGATTTCAGGAAAGCCGCCGTGGTGCGATCCATCACCTGGAGCCACGACGGCATGGGGATCACCTGCACCTGCCCGGCGTACGGGGCGGAGGTCTGGCCCGACGCCGTCACCGCCGTGACCACGAGCGCCGTGTTGCCTGAGAGGGCGCCGACGTCGTACGGGAAGCTCCAGCCGTCCTTGCTGTTGGCGTCGACGAACCGCTCGCCGGCGATGTCGAAGATGACGGCGACCACCGGGTCCCCGGCGGGGGCCTTGACGGTGGCGCCGAGGGTCTCCGTGAGCGTGATGCCGCCGATGTACCGCCCGACGACGGCCTTGTCGGGGTTGCCGTCGTACTTGGCCTTGAGGCCGGTGACCTGGGGCACGGCCGGCACGGCGACCAGGCTCCCGCCGAAGAAGTCGACGTTGATCTCATCGTTGCCGCAGTACATCGTCCAGCCGACGTTGATCCACTTGGCGGCATCGGGCCCGAGCGCCGACAGCATCACGCCGGCGAAGACGTCGTACTTCCAGTCGCCGGCGCCGGTGTGCGAGAGCCGGTCGGAGAAGGACTGGCCGGTCACTTCGCCGCCGAAGGTGTCGATGAGGGCCGGGATCGAGGCGACGACTTCGCCGGGCGCGAAGCCCACGTCGGTGTAGAGGCGGCCCTTGAAGATGTCGGCGCCGGCGCCGGTGGTGCGGTCGGCGTGCGGGATGCCGAACGTGTCGCTCGCGCGGCCCTTGCCGGGTCCGACGCGGATGCGGAAGTCGGCGTCCTCTCCGCTGTAGTTCTCGCCCGCGCGGAAGAGGAGCAGGTCGTCGGCCCGCCCCAGGCTGAGGTTGTAGACCTCGTAGCTGTCGCCGCCGATGGCCTCGCCGAGGACGTCATTCTTGGAGACCGAACTGGTAACGAGCGTGACGGCCATGGTCTCGGTGCTGATCGCGTTGCCGCCGCCGTCTTTCATCCGGAAGTTGAGGGTGTACGTGCCGTAAGCCAGGCCCGCCGTGTCGACGACAAGCGTGGTCGAGCCGAGACCTGTGGGCAAGGGCTGGGCACTGGCGAGCGCGAGGGGCAGGGCGGGGGGCGCCGCGTTGTGGGTTGGCTGGATGGGCAGGGGCGTGAAGGTCGAGAACCAGATGTCCATCGTCGCGCCGGCCGCGCTGGCGTAGGTGTCGAGCTTCACGAGGTTGGCGGTCGAGCGCGGCATGAACATGCCGCCGCACATCGACGCCGGGTTGAAGCCCTGGACCGCGATCGGGACGGCCAGCGTGTTGTTCGCCCGGGCCGCCGCCGACTCGGTGGCGCCCTTGTCGGAGTTCGTGACCAGGATCAGGTACCCGGCGCCCAGGGCCGCGCGCGGGACCGTGAGCGTGGCGCCGGAGGTGTAGGGCTGCCCGGCGGGGACTTCAACGCCCCACGCCTGGGAGCCCAGCAGGAGGTCCTTGGAGTCGAACTTGGCGTCGCGCGAGAAGTAGACGGCGTCGGACCACTTGCCGCGCGCGCCGTTGGCGCTCGCGTTGTTCACCTCCCAGGTCAGGACGATCGACTCGCCCGCGACGGCCGCGCCGGCGGGGGTGAGCGACGCGGGTTGCAGGTTCACCGGCGGCGGGGCCGTCACGCGGAGCGTCGTGCGGAGGAAATTGTTGGTGTTCTGGCCGCTCTCGTCGACATAGCTCTCGTTGAAATTCGCGGTGACTTGCAGGTGCATGCTGCCGGCAGGGCCGGCCGGCACCGTCACATCCTTCGCCACGTGGACGTGGTCCCCGGCGGCCAGCGGATCGGGGTGATCCGCTATCTCCGGCATGCCCATCACGCCGAACATGGGGACGATCAAGCGGCCGAGCATGATCATGTCCGACCAACCGGCGGACGTGTCGGTGTCGCCGCGGTTGTAGACGTCGTACTCGATGTGGACCGTGGCGCCGCACTCGCCCGTGGCGGGCGCGACGAGGTTCTCGACCGCCAGGTCTGGATAGCCCGCCAGGCTCAGGAGCATCCGCGGTTCCAGGATCTCGAGAGAGACGGGTGCTGTAGCCGAAGCATGACGCATGGAACTCCTCCTGTGGCCCGCACGCCCCTCGCACGCGCGCCACTCAGTGAACCCAAGATGATACACTATCCCGCTCGATTGTCAAGGATAGCGGAAAAAAGATGACGGCGGGACCGGGGACCAGAGGCGGAATAATTGCTATTTCGGTAACAGGATAGATATGGCACAACAAGAAGGCCGACCGCGCGGCGGCGGCGGGCCCGGTTGGCACGCCGGCGGCGGACGGCGCGGCGGACGGCGCGGCGGGCCCAGCGCTCGACGGCGCGGCCGGCGACCCGACCGCCGAGCCGCACCCCGCGACCACGATCGCGACCATCGCCGCGACCGCGAGCGCCCGTGCGATGGGTCCCACGTTCAATGCCT
>JAPLML010000526.1 GCA_026387055.1 Planctomycetota bacterium
TCTTGGCGAGGTTGTTGACGACGGCCTCTTCCGGCGCGCGGACGCTCTCGATGCTGATGTCCTGGAATCCGCTCTGGGCGGTCAGGTCCGTGCCGATGCCCACGGTGTAGACGCGCGGCGGGCCGAGGGCGACGATGTCGTCGGCGACGTTGCCGCCGGCGTTGTGCAGGCCGTCGCTCATCAGGATGAGGCCCGTGGTGTCGACGCGCCGGGAGGCCGCCAGGACGTCCTTCACGGAGCGGGTGATGTGGGTGGCGTCGCCCTTCGGCGCGGGCCACTTGCCGCCCTCCGCCTCGCGGGCCCGCGTGTCGAACCAGAAAAGCCTGACGTCGAACGCCGTCTCCAGCCGCTTGAGGTACTGCTCGACCTGCTTTGTGGCCAGGGCCATGCGGTTCGGAGAGTCGGGGTAGTCGCTCACGGACATCGAGCGCGACGCGTCCACGAGGATGTAGAGGTCCGTGCGGTGCTCCAGCTTCTCCTCGAAGCTGAGGGTCGGCTTGAAGATGAGAAGCACGAGCAGGACCATGGCCGTCAGCCGCAGGGCCACGAGGACCGCCATGGGCAGCCGGCCGAGGCTCTTGTAGACGCGGAAATAGAAGAAAAGGATCCACACGCAGCAGACGAGGGCCAGCGCGATCATGAGGCCTGCCTGGACGGCCGTGCTCGAATCGTGCGCGGCGGCCCAGGTCATCAGGAAGAGGGCGGCGGCCAGCGCGAACCCCGTGAGGAGCTGCCACCAGGGGAGGGCCGGCTCGACCGCCTCGGCGGCTTGGCCGGAGGTCGGCGGGACCGCCTGGGCGGCGTCGCGCTTCCGCAGCCACCCTATCAGGACGAGGACCGGCGGCACCGCCAGCAGCGGCGCGAGCGACCACGCCTTCGCCCGCACCAGCCAGTGCCCGAGGAGGGCCCAGAAGAGGCCCGCCCCCAGGAGGGCGACCGCGTAGCCCGTCAGCGTCAGGCCTTCGGGGTAAAGCAGGAGCCGGGTTGTGCCGACGGCCAGGATCATGGGGCGGTCACTCTCACCTCGTAACTCTCTGGCCCGACGGTGCCAGGTCGTTAGCTTGTGCGCGGCGGGTCTCCTGACCCGCTGCGCAACTGTGCCCTATAGCCGGGTGCCACGGCGGAGCTTGTCGCGCCGTGCCTCAGCCTTCCAGCAAGACGCACGGCCGTACAAGACCGGCCGTGGCACACAGCGCCCAATGGTGCGATTCGGGTGCGGTGGGTCAGGAGACCCACCGCGCACCCGTCGAAGCAACCCGTGGCACATGAAAGACGGCAACGCCGAACAGGTCCGTCATTTCGCACTCGGCGCGGCCAGCCACGCGCGCCAGCGTTTTTCGAGTTCCGGAAAGTCGAAGCCGTACGCCGCCGCCAGCGCCTCCGCTTGCGGCTTGCCGTCTTTCAGCGCGTCGATGAGCTTCTTGAACTTCGGCCGGCTCGTCTCGAACAGGCAGTCGACCAGGGAGAAGACGAGGCCGTACTCCTCGGTGGTCAAGACGCTGTTGGCGGGCCGCTCGAAGAACTCCCGGAGAGACGGCGTGGACTTCGCGAGCTCGGCGGCCAGGGCCAGCTTGGCCGGACGCAACGTGGCCTCGTTGTACACGGTCATGTACTCGGCCAGCCCCTCGTCGAGCCACAGGGGCAGCCGCGTCTTGCCCTGGTAGACCGAGAAGAACGCGTGGCCCCCCTCATGGGCCATCAGGTTCTGAAGGGTGCGCTCGTCTCCCGCCTTGAGATTGAAGCACAGGTGGAGGAGGGCCGGGGCCTCCTTGTTGACATCCTCCAGGTAGTAGTAGGCCCTCCAGCGGCCGGCGTCGACCCCGTCGACGCGGCGGGCGAAGTCCTCGAACTCGCGCGTTGTGTTGAACAGGAGGAGCATGCACTTGCCGTCCCAGATCCGCTTGCCCGCGTCCATGCCGAGCAGCTGTGCGAAGTTGGCATAAAGGGGCTCGCACCACCTGGCGAAAAGGGCCGCCTGGGCGGGATCGGCGTCGCCCAGGATCAGGTAGTGCCGCGTCTCGGTCAGGCGGAACGTTGTGCCCGTCAACTCGCCGAGGACGCCTGCCCGCCGTTTCTGCTCGGCCACGATAGCGGCCTGGCCGAAGGTGCCGACGGCGGTCCGCCCGGTGGTCCGAAGAGCGAACGCATCCCTCAGGGCCTTGTCGGCCTTGGCGACGGGATAGGCCGGCGCGCCTGGCGGCGGTGCCTCGGACTTGGCGGCGGCCGCCGCCCCGGCCAGCAAGATCGCGCCGGCCAGAAGGGCGATGCCGGGCATGGCTGCGGTTCGGTTGCGCAGCGACAATCGTGTTGGGATCACGGTCGGGGTCATGGGGTCTTGGATCGTTTCGGAAGGTAATCGAGGATGTACTTGCGCCAGCGGTTCTCCATCTCAAGAGACTTAAATCCATAGGCGGCCGCGAGGGCGGCATCCTGCCTCTGTCCGTCCTTGATGGTATCGACGAGCTTCTTGAACTTCGATTTCCCCGCCGTGATCAGGAAATCGACCACGGTCATCGAGATGCAGCAGTCGTTCCAGGAGAAGGGATCGCCGGTCCTTGCCTCCAGGACACGGCTGAGGGGCCTATTGCTTTCACAGAACCGTGTCGCCTCTGCAACCTTCTCTTCCCGCAGACTCTTGTCGTTGAGCGTGGCCACGTATTCCGGCAGCCCCTCCTCAACCCACAGGGGGAGGGCCGCGGGTTTGCGGTACAACTCGAGGAAGGCGTGTGCGCCTTCGTGGGCAAGGCACTCCTGCAGCTGGCGCATTCCACTGCCTCCTAGTGGAATCAAGATGCTGACAAGCGCAATGGTCTTTGCGTATCTCTCAATGACGAAGTACGCCGCCGTCCTGCGGGAACCGCGGCCGCCGCTCACCGCGACAAACTTGTCGAAGGTGGTCCTTTGATCGAAGACGAACAGCACGCACTTGGCGTCCCAGACGCGCTGGCTGTCTTGCATGCCAAAGAGGGTGCACAGGTTCGCATAAAGGGTCTCGCCCCATTTGGCGAATTGGTCGGTCATGGGCCGGTCGGCATCGCTGACCACCAGGTAATGCGGCGTCTCGGTGATCTTGAACTGGAAGCCGAACTGGCTATTCATGATTTCCACGCGCTGTTTCTGCCTGGCGATGAGGGCTTCATGGTCGATGGAACCATCTGCCTTGACGGAGTTGGCCGGAATCGTCGTGAGGATTTTCCCATCCGATTCCGGGGCAGGCGGGCTCTCGGCTGTGCCGCCGACGTCGTCGATGCCCGCACACAGCATGATCGCGCCTCCGCCCATCAGGATCCCAACCAACGAACACACCTTGAAAGCATTAGGAAACATGTTCCTTCCTCCCCCCTCATTCCTTGCGGTTGCTGACGATCTCACTTGCTACTCGGCGCGGCCAGCCACGCGCGCCAGCGTTTTTCGAGTTCCGGAAGGTCGAAGCCGTACGCCGCCGCGAGCGACGCCGTCTGGGGCTTGCCGTCCTTCAGGGCGTCGATGAGCTTCTTGAACTTCGGCTTGCTGTCCGTGATGAGAAAGTCGACGAGGGAGAAGGCGGCCGCGTACTCGGCGGTCTTCAGGCCCTGGCCGGTCTTGGCGGCCAGCAGCTTGCGCACGAGTTCGCCGCGGTCGCCGGCGGCGTGGAGCGCCTTCCGGGACTTCTCGGCCTTGAGCGACGGGTCGTTCACCGTGGTCATGTATTCGGCGAGGCCCTCGTGGAGCCACAGGGGCAGGCGGCCGGGCCTCCGGTACAGCTCGAAGAAGGCGTGGGCGCCCTCATGGGCGAAGAGCTCCTGGAGGCGGCGCGGCTCCCGATCGTCCATCGGAATGCAGATCTTGACGAGCTTCGGATGGCCGGTGCCGTAATCCTCGACGGCAAAGTACGCGCCGGCGCTCGTGGAATCGTGGGCGTCGAGGGTCCGGGAACACTCCTCGAACTTCGCCCGCCGCGAGAACAGGAGCAGCATGCATTTGCCGTCCCACACGCGATCCTGGGGCCCGATGCCGAAGAGCTCGCCGAGGTGCGCGTACAGTGCTTCGGACCACCGGACGAACTGGGCGGTGGTCGGCGTGTCGGCGTCACTGCACACGAGGTAATGCGGGGTCTCGGTCACGCGGAGGCGGGTCCCGAGCCTGGCATTGATGATCTCGATGCGCTTCTTCTCGTGGGCGACGAGGGCGGCATGGTCGACCGAGCCGTCGGGCCGCAGGTGCTTCTCGGGCAGGCAATCGAGGATTCTCTCGTCCCTGGCGGCGTAGGTCTTCGTCTCCTTGGCCGGGGGGGGCGGCGGTGTGCCCTGATTATCGGGCGCCGCCATCGCGGGGTCGCCGAGGCGACCGGCGAGGGCCAGCGCCGCAAGGACCAGCGCGGCCGCTCTGTGCAGGCGCGAGATATTCCCTCGCAAGTGCATGGCTTCCAAACTCCGTGCGCGGCGGGTCTCCTGACCCGCCGCATGCGTGCGTTCCCTGGCTCCCGCGGGTCACTTCCCGCGCGGTGGGTCAGAAGACCCGTACCTGTTTAGCGCGGGTGGCACGGTCACGCGCTTTTGCGTGGCCGTGCGTGCTCCCCCACGTGACCATGCACGGCTACGCAAAAGCGCGTGGCCGTGCCACCCGGCTATCCGGAATGACACGCTGAACACGTACGAAGGCCCACCGCGCACCGATAATGGCACTGTCGCCTACTCGCGCGCCACGCGCGGCAGCTCGGCCGCCAGCCGCGCCGGCAGCCGGATCACCTGCACGATCTCGCCGTTCTCGATGGTCTTCTCAAGGACCGTCGCGTGGCGGTCGATCCAGGCCAGCAGCCGCCCGTCGCAGACGGCCGCCCGGACCGTCACCTGGGTCGGCGGCCCCAGCAGGCGTTCGGTCACTTCACGGGCCAGCTCATCGAGCCCCATGCCGGTCTTGGCGCTCGCGGTCACACTGTTCGGGCACGCCCGCCGCACGAGGTCCAGGTGCACGGGGTCCTCGACGAGGTCCGCCTTATTGAGTACGAGCAACTGCGGCTTTTCCTCGCAGCCGATCTCGCCGAGCACGGTCCTGACCGCATCGAGGTCGGCCTGTACGTGTTCGGTCGAGACGTCCACCACGTGCAGCAGGAGGTCCGCGTGGACCGCCTCCTCCAGCGTGGCCTTGAACGAGGCCACGAGGTGGTGGGGCAGATCGCGGATGAACCCGACCGTGTCCGACAGGAGCACCGTCAGGTGGAGCGGGAGCCGCCACGCCCGCGTCCGCGTATCGAGGGTCGCGAAGAGCTTGTCGGCCACGTAGGCGTCGGCGCCGGTCAGGGCGTTGAGGAGGCTCGACTTGCCCGCGTTCGTGTATCCGACGAGGCCCACGGTCAGTGCCCCGGCGCGGGAGCGGACCTCGCGTTCCCGGCGGGCGTCGATCTCGCGCAGGCGGGCCTTGAGGTCCGTGATGCGGTCGCGGACCAGCCGGCGGTCGCTTTCGAGCTGCGTTTCGCCGGGGCCGCGCGTGCCGATGCCGCTGCCCTCCAGGCGCGACAGGTGCGTCCACATGCGCTTCAAGCGCGGCTGGATGTATTCGAGCTGCGCCAGCTCCACCTGGAGCCGTGCTTCGATCGTGCGGGCGCGGGTGGCGAAGATGTCGAGAATGAGCTCGCTGCGGTCGATGGTCTTACAGTCGGCGGCCTTCTCGATGTTGCGGACCTGGGCGGGCGTCAGATCGTTGCCGAAGATGATGACGTGGGCGCGATTCGCCTGCGCCAGGGCGGTGAGCTCCTCGACCTTGCCGCTCCCGATGTACGTGCTGGGATGGATCCTCTTGCGGCGCTGGGTCATGGTCGCCACGACTTCCGCGCCGGCGGCGTCGGCCAGGCGGCCAAGCTCCTCGAGGCGGTCCCGGTGGCCGTCGCCGCGTCGGCCCTCTTCGGTCTCGTCGATGACCTCCACCAGGACGGCGCGTTCGCGCGCGACGGTACGTCTTGTTGCCTTGAGTTCTTTCACTTGTCTGGGGTAGGCCTCCTTTGCCTTGCGGTGGTACCACTCCATAGGGGCACAGCATGCCGTGCCCCTGCACTCTCGGCACTCTCGGCTCTTCATAATAGTAAAACCCGTCTCGCGCCGCGTCAATGCGGACAAAATGCGGGGTGCGCCCGCGCAACAAAAAAGGCCGCCGCGCGGCCTCGGGCACGGTCGCCGCGGCGACCACGTCACGAGACGATATTCGTGGCCTCCTCGATCACGCGGACGGTCATCGCCAAGCACAGGGGCTTGGCGAGGCAGGCGTCGAAGCCTTCGCCGAGTCGCTCGCGCACCCGGTCCTCGGAAAGCTGCGGCTCCACGGCCACGACCCGCGTGGCTACCAGTTCCGGGTCGCCCCGCAGGGCCAGGCGCATCTCCTTGGGATTCAGGCCCGGGAGTGTGCAGTCCAGGAGGATGACGTGGGGGCGGGTCTGGCGGGCAAGGAGGCCGGCCTCGAAGATGCCCGTGGCTACCTGGACCTCGTAGCCGAAGCTGTGCTGGAGGGCCACGCGCAGGGCGTCGGCCGGCTCATAGTCGCAAGTGACGATCAGGACGCGCGTGACGGCGCCGTCGAGACCCCGCAACGGAATACCGTAGGCCCTCATGAAACGAACAAGGGACTCGCGGGGGATCCGTCGTTCCCGCGAGCCCGGTATCTTGAACCCGCGCAACTGCCCGTTATCGAACCACTTGGAGACGGTTCGCGGCGCGACGCCGCAGAGGCGCGCCACCTCCCCAGTGGTCAGAACTTCCTTCATCGCACTTCCCCCGGTACGACGATACGGCGCGGTACATCCCCTTCGTGGGCCAACCCTCGCGCAGGAAGGTAGTGGGAGTATACACCACGAATCCGCGTCGGTCAAACCGGGGGCGAAAAAGGCGAATATTTCGCAAGTCGGCAGGCCGCACAAACGGCACAGCTTGCCTATCTTGACAGGCGCGGGCTCACGCCAGCCCCAGCCGCCGACTCACCTCATCGGGCGCGAGGCCCCGAACGAGAAGGTCTTTCTCCGGCCGCCCTTCGCCGCGGAGGACCTCGACGTCGCCTGGCCGAACGCCGAGCGCGTCGGCCAGCAACTTGCACAAGGCCCGGTTGGCGGCCCCTCGCTCGGCGGGTTTCCGGACGGTGACCTTGAGCCGCTCGCCCAGGGGCCCAACCACCTTTTCGCGCGACGCCCCCGGCACGACCTTCACGGCCAGAATCGCGCCCGCGGGATGGGGTTGAATGATGGGCATGACTTGCCTTGGCATTGATCGTGTGGGTGCCACCGTTTAGCCGCAGCCGGCACGGCCGCGAACTTCACTTCGCCCCCGGTGAATCACCGATGTTTATTTCGCCCCCGGTGATTCACCGGGGGTTAAGTAAAGTGCCGGCGACGGCTAGACGATGCGCCATTTAGGTTGAATGTAGGCCGTTCCTCCTGGAGCGTATAAGATACGCTCGGAGTTGAAGGTGGTACTTCAAGAACCCCTTTACGGAGGAACGGCCATGAGCAAGGGTAACAA
>JAPLML010000599.1 GCA_026387055.1 Planctomycetota bacterium
CCCGCCGAGGCCCAGCCAAGCCCGGCGCCCGAGCAGGCCGAGGCCCCGAAGGCCGAAGCCCCGAAGCCGGAGGCCCCGAGACCCGAGGCCCCCAAGGGAGAAGGCGCTGTGCAGTAAGTCAGACGCCTCGGTACGAGACCAGCGCGGCGGGCTGTCGGCTCGCCGCGCTTGCTTTGCGCCCCGGACGGGTTGGGCTCGCCGATGGGCGCCGTCACGCGAGCGCCATGCTCCATGCTCGCGGTGGCGCACTCAGGGGTTGAAAAGCGGCCCGGGTCGGCGTAAACTCAAGAGTCTATGAACATCGCTCTTCTGGGTTCGACGGGATCGGTGGGTCGGATGACGCTGGAGGTCGTGGCGTCGCTCGGCCCGTCGTGGCGCGTCGTGGCCCTGGCGGCCAACCGGCAGGCGGAGCTCGTGGCGAAGCAGGCCGCCGCCACCGGCGCGAAGGCCGTGGCCGTGGCCGACTCATCCGCCGCCAACCGCCTGACTCGCGCTCTGCCACACGGCTGCACGCCGGAGATCCTCATCGGGCCCGCGGGCCTCGTTCAACTGGCCACGCGCGGCGATGTCGACACGGTCGTCTCGGCCGTCGTCGGCGGCGCGGGGCTCGGCGCGGCCCTGGCGGCGGCGCGGGCGGGGAAGCGCCTGGCCCTCGCCAACAAGGAGAGCCTCGTCATGGCGGGCGACCTGGTGATGGCCGAGGCGCAGGCCGCCGGCGCCCAGGTCCTCCCGGTCGACAGCGAGCACTCGGCGATCTTCCAGGCGATGGCCGCCGGGCGGCGCCGCGAAGTGCGGCGCGTCGTCCTCACGGCCAGCGGCGGGCCGTTCTACCGGCGCTTCGAGAGCCACGCCAGCGTCACCGCCGAGGAGGCCCTCGACCACCCCACCTGGTCGATGGGGCCGAAGATCACCATCGACTCGGCCACGCTCATGAACAAGGCCCTGGAGATCATCGAGGCCCATCACCTGTTCGGCCTGGAGGCCCACGAAATCCAGGTGGTGATCCACCCGGAGTCAACGGTCCACTCGCTCGTGGAGTTCGTGGATGGGTCGGTGATCGCGCAATTGAGCCCGCCCGACATGCGGATGCCGATCCAGTACGCATTGACATACCCTGAGCGCCGGGCGGCGCCGTGGCCGCGGCTCGACCTAGCGATGCTCGGGCACCTCCAGTTCGAGACGCCCGACCTGGGGCGGTTCCCGGCGCTGGCGATGGGGTTCGAGGTCATCCGCCGCGGCGGGACGGCGGGGGCGGCCCTCGCGGGGGCCGATGAGGTGGCCGTCGCGGCATTCCTGGCGCGGCGGATCCGGTTTACCGACATCGTGCCGGTCGTCGAGCACGTGCTGGCGGCGCACCCGTGGACCGCCCACCCGACGTTGGAAGAGATTCTTGCGGCCGATGCCTGGGCCAGAGAGGAAGCGACGCGTTGTCTACCGTCCTATACGCCATCCAAATAGCTATCGCGCTGGGCCTCATCATCCTCGTGCACGAGCTGGGGCACTTCCTGGCCGCGAAGGGGTTCGGCGTCTGGGTCCGGCGGTTCGCCATCGGCTTCGGCCCGGCGATCGTGAAGTGGCGCCGGGGCGGTCCCTTGCCCGAGGACGGCATGCCGGCGCCCGACGATCCGAACCGCTACGCGACCGAGTACTCGCTGCGCGTGCTGCCCCTCGGGGGCTTCGTCGAGCCGATGGGCGAACACCCCAACGCCGAGGCGTGCGACGACCCGCGGGCGCTGTGGCGGAAGCCCGCGTGGCAGAAGATCGTCGTCTTCTCGGCCGGCGTGGCGATGAACGCCGTGCTGGCGGTCGTCTTCTTCACGGTGGCTTCGCTGATCGGCCTCCAGCTGCCGACCACGCTCATCGACGGCGTAACGCCGATGATGGCGGCGGACAACGCCGGCATCAAGCCGGGGGACCGCGTGGTGGCCCTCAACGGCATCCCCGTGCAGTCCTTTGACGACATCATGGCGATCATCTCGTTCCGCGACGCCGGCTCGAGGTTCAGCGTCACGGTCGACCGTCCGAAGAACGGGGCCACCGAGCGCTTGACCTTCGACAACCTCGTGAGCGTGCGCGAGCCCGGCGCGTTGGCGCCGGTGCTGGGCCTGGAGCCGGCCCTCGAGCCGGTGATCTACGGCATGATTCCCGATTGCCCCGACCAGCAGGCGGGCCTGGAACCGGGCGACCGATTCGTAGCCGTGGCCGGCAAACCCGTCCAGCGGTGGCGGCAGCTCAATGAGTTGCTGGCCGACGCCCCGCCCGGCCCGGTCGCCCTGACGGTGGAGCGCCAGGGCCAGCGCCTGAACCTCACCATCGACCCGGCGAAACTCCGCGTCTACGACCTCGGCATGGAGCCGGTCGTCGCGGTCGGCAAGGTGGACCCCGGCGGCCCGGCCGCCAAGGCGGGCGTCCAAAAGGGCGACGTCATCCTCCGTATCAACGACAAAGCGTGGCCGAGCCTCAAGGAGATCTCGGAGACCATCAAGGCCGCCGGCGAGGGCGGCAAGGTGCGACTGGGGCTCCAGCGCGACGGCGAGACGATCGAGCTCGCGGCCACCGCCGCCATCTACGGCAACCCCGACCAGCCGCGTTACCGCGAGCCGCGCATCGGCATCGCCATGGTCGAGGGCGGCAAACGCGTCCGCCTCGGCCTTCTGGGCCGCCTTCTTCGCCTCCTGGGTCTTAAGCGGGGCGACGGGGCCTCGCCGGTCCGCGTCGGCAGGGTCGAAAGCGAAGGCCCGGCCGCCAAGGCGGGCATTCAGCCCGGCGACACCATCCTCCGCATCGGCGCCAAAGGCATCGAGCCGGGATCCCTGGAAGACTTGTACGCCCTCGCGTACATGCGGGAAGGCAAAGACTTCCCCGTTGCCCTCAAGAGGGGCGAAGCGCCGTTGGCAGCTACGCTGACGCCCGTGAGGAAGCCCCTCGAGAAATTCGCCCTCCTCGGAAGCATGTCAGGACCCATCCTCTACGAGCCGGTGCCCAGGCTCTACAACCCGCTCAAGGCGATGGACCGGGGCCTGCACCGGGCTTGGCTCTGGCTCGGGCGGGTGTACGCCAACCTCGGGCAGCTTGTGAAGGGCGAGGTCAGCACCGAGTCGGTGGGCGGGCCGGTCCTGATCGTCACGGCGTCGCTCGGGATCGCCAGCCGCGGCCTCGGCACCTTCCTGGACTTCTGGGGGATCCTCTCGGTCTGCATCGCGGTCTTCAACTTCCTGCCCGTGCCCCCGTTCGACGGCGGGCACGTGCTCTTCGTGATCCTCGAGAGGATCAAAGGCTCGCCGGTCGGGCTGAAGGTCCGCACGTGGATCTGGGGGGCGGGCTGGGCGGCCGTGGGCCTGCTCTTCGTCCTGATCATGTGGCAGGACATCTCGCGGCTGCTGTAGTCCAGCCGCCGCCGTGTTTAGCCGTCGCCGGTACAGTACTTGACCCCCGGTGCTTCACCGGGGGCGAAATAAACTTCGCGGCCGTGCCGGCCGCGGCTAAACGATGTGCCTGGTCAGCCGCCCGCCGCGGCGGACGAGTGTTGTTGAACGTCATGGATCCCGATTACTTCGAAGAACTCGTCGACGAGGCGCTCGAGGACCTCCCCGAGCAGTTCGCCGAGCGGCTCGACAACGTCGACCTCGTTGTCCAGGCCAGGCCGTCGCGGAAGATCCTGCGCGAGATGGGCCTTCTGGGCCGAAGCACCCTCCTCGGCCTCTACCAGGGCGTGCCGCAGACCAAGCGCGACACCTCCTACGGCAACGTCATGCCGGACCGCATCCTCGTCTTCCGCGAGCCGATCCTCGACGAGGCCGACGCCACCTGCCCCGAGGACGGCGACTTTGACGAGGCGGTCCGCCAAGCCGTCCGCAAGACGGTCCTTCACGAGATCGGCCACCACTTCGGCCTCTCGGACGAGGACCTCGAGCGGCTCCAGTACGGTTGAGCTCATGCCACACGCGCCCAGCTCGCCACGGCGAGTCTTCGACAAGCTGGGCGGCTAAATGGCGCATCGTCTAGCCGTCGCCGGCACGGCGACGAGCGATAATCGCGGCCGTGCCGGCTGCGGCTAAACGGTGGCACCCACACGATCAATGCCAAGGCAAGTCATGCCCATCATTCAACCCCATCCCGCGGGCGCGATTC
>JAPLML010000322.1 GCA_026387055.1 Planctomycetota bacterium
GACGGCATCCAGGACGAAAAGCCCCCGATGAAGTGGCCCAAGGGCCGCCAGGGCGACGGCGTCGGCCTCACCGAAGTGCCGCGCGGCACGCTCGTGCATCACTACGAGTATGATGAAGACGGCATCGTGACGGGCGCGAACGTCGTCATCCCCACGAACCAGAACCTGGCGAACATCGAGGACGACTTCCGGGCCTACATCCCCCAGCTCATGGCCGAGGGGCGAAGCCAGGCCGAGGTCGCCCACGCGCTCGAGATGCTCGTCCGGGCCTACGACCCGTGCATCTCGTGCTCGGTGCACCTCGTGACGGTGGACTTCAAGTAAGCCGGGCCATCCCGATCCGAAGAGGCGACGAGGCGAGGCGGTGACGCCTCGCCTATCTTCTGGCCCGGCGGTGGGAAGGAGGCGGGGCGTATCATGCGGAAACCCAATGCCCCCCCGACTTCTGCCAAGAACAACCCCAACTCATTGGCAATACACGGCTTATGCGAAGGCGAATGTGGCGTGTTATCTCGAAGCAAGACCAGAAAACGGGCTTGTCTGCAAACCGTCTGAACGGTAGTTGGGGAGAAAATATCATGAAAAGGCTATTTATCTCGCAGATGCAGAAGAAGGTGGCTGTCTCGGCTGTTGGCGCTTCCGCCGTCAGGGGACAACCCAGAGGCACAATAGTAGCGGTTCGCTCCTTCTTGGCGCAGCTTGCGCTACAGACCATCCCAACACAGACCCCAGAGACGTTTGGTCCTTGGCTCGATAGGCAGACTGATGACATGAATATCCCTTGGGGAGTCGCCAGAAAGTGCCTCAACCTGTTTCTTAGGGACGTCTTGTACAATCGGTATCTCCACAATGCATACGGACTTCTCACTCTTGAGCAATGGCTCGAAGTTCCGCTGGACGGCGTGGTCGGTCGGTTTCTCATCGACGAGCAGAAGGGCACCAGACTCGCTTCTTGGCCCGGTCTGAAACATCTCCAAGTCGAGGAGAGTCTTATCTTTCAGGAAGTGGCAACCGAGATTGCTCAGGCCAACGGAATCGCCCGAGTTCACTTGGACATCTTTGCATGGACGGACAACAGATAATTGCCTAAGAACACCCCGCACGAACGCCGCGTAACGCACATCAATAAGTCAGGAAGTTGCTCACGGCCTCGGCCGCGGCGGGCGCCTCCGCGGGGGCGACCTTCGCCTTGAAGTCCTCCCTCACGTCCTTTGTCGCCTTCTCGGCCGTCACGCCGCGCGCGGTGATCTGCGGGATGAGCTGGCGCAGCGTGGCGGCCCAGCGGAACAGGTAGTCGGCGGCACGCTTGGCCTCGAACCCCGGCGTCGTGAGGCTGGCCGCCTGGATATGCCAGGCGCCGTCCTCCTTCAGCATGTGCATGGGCACGCGCCCGCGCGGCAGATAGCCGAAGGCCATCTGCCCCATGGGAACGACCGTGAGGCGGGCGAGCCAGCGCTCCTCGCGCGGGAAGAGGTCGATGCGGGCACCCTCCGACGCCTGAAACGCCTTCCATCCGTCAGGGCCGTACGTGGCGACGACGGCGTTGTGGAACGCGTAGTTGGCCTGGACCGCATCGAACACCGCGAGCGCCAGCACTAGGTCGTCCTTCGACCCGGTGAAGCACGAGAGGTACTGCGTCTTGTCGCCGGTGGCAAGCGAGTGGTGCCATTTCGCCATGAGCGCCCTCGGCCCGGCGGCGTCATCCCTGGCCGAGGCCCGCACCTGGGGCGATTCCGGATTGGCGGCACAACCGGCAAGCGCGGCGAGGCTGAAGGCGACAAGCAGCCCGGCGAGGCACGTACGCATCGGCGCACCTCCTTACCCCTTCGGCGGCCGACGCAGGGGCACGGCATGCCCTGCCCCTGCAAGAATGGGCGTGTGCCACGGCCGGACAAGCCGGCC
>JAPLML010000308.1 GCA_026387055.1 Planctomycetota bacterium
GTGCACGGCCACGAAACGGCGCGTGGCCGTGCCACCCGGGTTATCTGAACCAAGCACCTGCAACTGAGGGGTTACGCAGGCGGCCTTTTTGCTTGCAGGCCATGCCGTTGTCGCGTAATGTGTACCGCTCGCCGGATGGTACGGGAGACGCTTATGCACGAGATTCGTATTGCGACCAACAAGATCGAGATGCTCGCCACGCTGAACGACTCGGTGACGGCCGAGCGCATCTGGGATGCGCTGCCCATCGAGAGCACGGTCAACACGTGGGGCCAGGAGGTGTACTTCAGCATTCCGGTCCAGTGCGATCTGGCGCTGGAGGCCCGCGACCGGATGGAGGTGGGCGAGCTGGGCTACTGGCCGACCGGCAGCGCCCTGTGCATCTTCTTCGGGAAGACCCCCGCGTCGAAGGGCGACGAGCCCCGGGCCGCCAGCCCCGTGACGCCCGTCGGGCGCTGCGAAGGCGACGTGAAGGTCTTCCGTCAGATCCGCGAGGCCGACACCATCCGCGTGGAGCGCATCGAACCGTAAGCCATGATGACGACGGGTTGCCAAGCAACCGTATGTGTCTAGCGAGTGTGCCATTATCCCGATAGCCGTTGTGGCACGGCCGGCTTGTCCGGCCGTGGCAGAGCGCCGGCCACATTCCTCACGGCCGGACAAGCCGGCCGTGCCACACCTGCCGGGGTACGCTAAACATGTATAAGCAACCCGTGGCACATGGACGGCGAAGAGGCGTAAGGTCTTTGGCGGCAACCGCTTAAGAATACGCCGCCGCCAGGGCGCCTGGGAAAAAGTGGTTGACTGTCGCGCGGGGTGTCGCTACATTTGCTCGGTGCACGTGGCGCGCGACGCGGGAACTCTTTGGCGAGGGAGCCCCTATGGCGGACGTAGCCCTCGAAAACGTGACGAAAACGTTTCCGGGCGGCGTACAGGCCGTCCAGGATTTCACGCTCCAGATTGAGAACCGCGAGTTCATCGTTCTCGTCGGGCCCTCCGGCTGCGGCAAGTCCACCACCCTCCGGATGGTGGCGGGCCTGGAGGAAGTGACCGCCGGCACCATCCGCATCGGCGAGCGCGTGGTCAACGACGTGCCGCCCAAAGACCGCGACATCGCCATGGTGTTTCAGAACTACGCCCTGTATCCGCACATGACGGTCTACAAGAACATGGCGTTCGGGCTGAAGCTGCGGCGGTATCCGAAGGCCGAGATCGACAAACGCGTCCACGACGCGGCCCGCATCCTGGGCATCGAGAACCTCCTGGACCGTAAGCCGAAGGCCCTGTCGGGCGGGCAGAGGCAGCGCGTGGCGGTCGGCCGGGCGATCGTCCGGCAGCCGCAGGCCTTCCTCTTCGACGAGCCGCTCTCGAACCTCGACGCCAAGCTTCGCGTCGAGATGCGGGCGGAGCTCAAGGCCCTGCACCATCGCCTTCAGACGAGGGTCATCTACGTGACGCACGACCAGGCCGAGGCCCTGACGCTCGGCGACCGCGTCGTCGTGATGAACGAGGGGCGCATCCAGCAGGTGGCCGCGCCGCTCGCGATCTATGATTACCCGGTCAACCGGTTCGTGGCGGGCTTCCTGGGGACGCCGGCGATGAACTTCGTGCCGGGCCGGCTCGTCGGCCAGGATGGCGGCGTGTGTTTTCAGGTTCGCGCGGCCCAGGCGGGCGAAGCCGTGCGGATTCGCCTTCCCGCCGACACGGCCGCGCGCGTCCAGGCGTACGCCGGCCAGGACAAGAGTGTGACGCTTGGCGTGCGGCCGGAGGACATCGGTTACACCGGCGCGGGGAAGTTCGCCGGGACGGAAAACGTGCTGCCGGCCACGGTCCGGGTCGTGGAGCCCCTCGGCGACGAGCAGATCGTTCACCTCAACGGCCCCGGCAACACGCCGATGATCTGCAAACTGGACGCCCACGTGAAGGTGGATGTGGATCAGCGGATGGACGCCCACCTCGACGTGGCGCGGATGCACCTGTTCGATGACCAGACCGGCTGCAACATCAGCTTGGAGCCTGAGCATGTAGCACACGCCAGTTAACGACGGCGAGGTGCGGCTGCCGCCCCCATCCGCGGGGTGGCGAAGTGGGGTCTGGTGTCGGTCCCACTTTTTTGTTTCCTGGGACCGAGCGAGGCGGCCGAGATCGCCGCGGGGAGTGCCGACGCACATGAATGGACCGGATCTGGTGCGGATCGTCGATTCGATCCGCCGCGAGAAGAATATCGACGCCGAGATCATCTTCCAGGGCATCGAAACGGCGCTGGCGTCGGCGGCCAAGAAGCATTTCGGCGCCGCCGAGGACGTGGTCGTCACCATCGACCGCGCCTCCGGCGCCATCTCGGCCTCCCTCACCGGCCAGCCGATCGATCCGGGGCTCCTGGGCCGCATCGCCGCCCAGGCCGCCAAGCAGGTCATCATCCAGAAGATCCGCGAGGCCGAACGCGCCAGCCTTATCGAAGACTACGCCGACCAGATCGGCACGATCATCTCCGGCCAGGTCACCCGGATCGAGCACGGCAACGCCGTGGTGGGCCTCGGCCGCGGCGAGGGGTTCCTCCCGCGCAGCGAGCAGATTCCCGGCGAGACGCTCCACGTCGGCGACCGCCTCCGCGCCCTCATCCTGGAGGTCCGCGAGGCGGGGGCCAACGTCAAGATCGTCCTGTCGCGCGTCCACCCGGACCTGATCATCCGCCTCTTCGAACTTGAGGTGCCCGAGGTGGCCGACCGCATCATCGAGATCGAGGCCATCGCCCGCGAGCCGGGGCACCGGACCAAGGTGGCCGTCGCGAGCATGGACAGCCGCGTCGACGCGATGGGCGCCTGCGTGGGCATCCGCGGCAGCCGCATCAAGAACATCGTCGCCGAGGTGGCCAACGAGAAGATCGACGTCGTACGATTCAACAAGTCGCCCCAGATCTTCATCGCTGAGTCCCTCAAGCCCGCCGAGGTCAAAGAGGTCCTCCTGAACCGCGAGATCAACCGGGCCACGGTCCTCGTGACGGAGGACCAGCTCAGCCTCGCCATCGGCAAGAAGGGCCAGAACGTGCGGCTGGCGTCGCGCCTGACCGGCTGGAACATCGACATCCTGACCCCGGGCGAGTACGAGCAGCAGCGCAGCCGCGCGGTCGAGCAGCTCTCGTCGCTGGAGACGGTCGGGCCGGACCTCGCCAACGACCTCGTGGCGGCCGGGTACATCAGCCTGGCCGACGTGGCCGAGGTCGATCCGGAGACGCTGTCGCGGATCTCCGGGGTCACGGCCGACCAGGCCCGCGAGATCATCGCCCAGGTGGGCGTGCTGGTGGCCGAGTTGGAGGTCCGCGCCCAGCACGACGCCGCCGCCAAGGCCGTTGCCGACGCCGCCGAGGCCGCCGCCACGGCCGAAGCCGCGGCCGCGGCACCCGCCGAAGCCGCACCGCCCGCCGAGGGCGCGCTGCCTGCGGAGGCCGCACCGCCCGCCGAGGGCGCGCTGCCTGCGGAGGCGGC
>JAPLML010000505.1 GCA_026387055.1 Planctomycetota bacterium
GGTCATCGCCGAGAGGTAGCGGTTCAGGACCGCGACGAGGGCCTCGGGCGCGAGCCGCTCCGAGAGGGGCGTAAAGCCCGCCAGGTCGCTGAAGAGGACGGTGATCTCGAGGCGCTCGCCGCCGAGCCGCAGGATCTCGGCGACGTGCTCGGCCGAGGTGTACTGCTGGAAGACGCGGGTGATCCAGCGGCGCGAGCTCGCCTCCGTGAGTTGTCGATATCCCGATACTCCCGCGAAGGCGACGACGATCGCGAGCATCGGCCCCGCCACGGGCAGGAGCATCGGCGGGTCCATCGCCACGGCGATTCGCGCTGCCGCGACCGCGGCGACGGAAAGCCAGACCGCCGCCGCGATGCCCCAGCCGGTCCGCAGCCGCGCCCCCAGCACGCCCATCGCCCACGCCGCCAGGACCGCCAGGAGCCACGCCGGCCCGCCCTCCAGGTGCCGGAAGGCCACGCCCGAGAGGATCGTCCGGATGCCCGCCGGGTAAACCGTCACGCCCGGCTGGTTCTGGCCGACGGGCGTGGTGTGGAGGTCCAGCTTGGCGACCCCCGTGGCGCTGATGCCGACGATGCACAGGCGGCCCTGGATCACCTGCCGCAGCTCTTCGCCGTCGAGGTCGCCGTTGAGGAGGACCTTGCGGTAGATCCCGGCCTTCGCGGGCGGCAGTTTCTGTCGGATGCCCGGCAGGCCCGCGTCCTGCCCTGAGACGTACTTGTCCAGGGCGACGGTGTACCGGCGGACGATGGCGTCGAGACGCCGATCGCCCTCGCGCAGGGCATCGGCCGACGGGGCGTCGGGGCCGCCCGCCGCGGCGCGGGCCTGTAGGTCTTCGAGCGCCTTGGCGGCCGGGGCCCACTTGCCCTGGGAGAAGAGGGCGTCAAGCTCGGCGGCGATCCCGCGGCTGACTCTCCGGGCGTCGGCGTATTCGAGAAGCCGCGCGGCGGGAATCGCGCAGGTCGAGTCCTGGCTGGCGGGCCAGCGCAGTTCGAGTTGGTAGTTCCGGTCGAGCGGGACGCTTACCGTCTGCTTCCGGTCGGCCGATTGGAGGCTGAGCCACCGGCCGGACTGCGCGACCTCGTAGTCGCGGCCGAACCGCCAGTATCCGGCCGCCTCCAGCATCAGGTGAGGGAAGAGCCACCTGCCCCATGCCAGCATCGGCACGCGCCGCACGACGCCGCCGGGGTCCGGGGCGGGGAAGCTCGTGAAGCCCGAGCCGGCGCATGCCGCGGCCAGGTCGGGGATCATCGGCTTGAAACCTTCCGCGGATGGGGGATACGGGTATGGAGGTTTCCCCTCGTGGGGAACGATGTGCCGCCTGAGGGAATCCGGGACGCCGACGTCCGGCGGCGATTCACCCCGGGACGAGGCGTGCGGCGCTGCCCCCACCGCGCCCGGCCGGTCCTTGAAGTAGACGCTGAACGGGATGAGAACGTTGCCGGCGGCGCGGACGCTCGCCACGAACCGCGGCACGGTCCGGACGATCCTCTCTTCGGGGTTGCCGTCCGGCCCCGGCTTCTCGACCACCAGGGGCCGGTCCGCCTCCGGAAACTCGATATCGAGAACAACCAGGCGGGCCTCGAGCTCCGCGAGCGTGTCGACGATGTCGGCCATGCGGGTCCACGGCCACGGCCAGCGTCCGAACTCCTCCAGCGCGCCGTCGTCGATCAGCACGAGGGTGATGGGCACCGATTCGGCGCCGGGCGGCTCGTCGGGCAGGGCGCGGAAGGGCCGCAGGAAGTCCGAGGCCGCGAGCTCCAACTGTCTGCCCAGCGACCAGCCGGTCATCAGCGTCGCCACGAGCGCGCCGAGGCCGATGGCGATGACCGACGCGACCCACACGCGGGAACGGCGGAACGTCTTCGGCCCGGCGCTCGCGGACTTGGCCACGGTTGCCTTCACGGCTTGGGGCTCACTTGCCCCCGTTCGGAGGGTAGTACTCGCCGTTGCCGTCGGGGTTCACGCTGTAGGCATAGGATGACAGCTTCGATCGCAGCACCTTCAAGAACGGCGAGGCGCCCGGACCGTTGAGGCCGATGGGTATGGGCGTCGAGGTGTCCCACCGCATGGCCGCCCACTTCTCATCCGCCGTGAAGCCGAACGGGTCGAGGACCTGCGGCTGATGCTTGATCGCCTCCAAGGACGCGGCCGGCGTCGCCCAATCGTCGGTCTCTTCACTCGGCCGTACGCCCGTCCTGCGGCCGAGGAGGGCCTCTGTGATCTGGATCAGCCCCGACTGCGTCAGGCCGTACTGGCCCCCCAGGTCCGGGAAGAAACTGCACTGGATGCTGTTGGTCCCGCGGACCGAGAGGGTGGCCGACGGCGTGACGATGGCAAAGTCGCTCGCGGCCGTTTTCTTGACGACCTCGGCCCGGGCGGTGCCCTGTTTCATGAGGACGCGCGTGCGGGTCTTGTCGCCGTCCTTGCGAAGCTCGCCGAGGCGGACCACGGTCAGCGGTCCCACCTGCACCAGGCTCTCGGTCATGTCGAGGACGCAGCGGGCGCGGAAGCCGGTCCGAAGGTCCGCCCCTTCCTCGAGCGCCGCGCCCGCCTTGACGGGCACCCACGGCTGGCCGACGGCCGGCCGCGTCTCGACCGTGCCGTCGATGATCTTGACGAGGGCGGTGACCTTCGCCGCCGGGGCGGCAGGCGCGGGGGCGGGAGCGGCCGCCTGCCCGGCGCGGGCGACGGCGGGTCCGGCCAGCAGGAGCGCTCCAAGGCACAGCATTAGTAGTCCGGGCGAGCTTCCCGCGCCGCCGTTTGCGTGGGCATATTGCCCCACGGAGGCATGCATGCCCACGGAAAGGCGCCATAGTACTACAACGCCACTTAACCTGGTGCGCGGTGGATCTCCTGACCCACCGCGCGGCAATTGCCCCCCGGCGGCAAGATAACGCAGGTGCGCGGCGGGTCGGGAGACCCGCCGCGCGAAGTGGCGTTGTAGTAGTGGGCAGGCCACCCCATCCGCCGACTTGCGAAAACCGATCAGGCTGTGGCGCACGTTCTGGGTCATGGTTGCCCCGCCGCGGCGCCGGACGGCCGGCCTTCGAGTTCCGGCAGCGGGCGGCCGGCCTCGCGGGCGCGCAGGCGGTCGGCCCGGTCGATGACGCCGACCAGTTCGCCCCCCGTCACGTGGTCGTAATCGCAGCCCATCGCCATCAGTTCGAGATAAGCACATTCACGAAGCGCCAGGCGCGGCAGCGGCCCGAACAGGCGCATCCAGAGGCCGCCCTTGATCCCCAGGGCCCGGCAGACGAGGCTCGCCAGGCGTCCCTTGTCGGTCGGTGCGTCGGCGGCGGCCTTGTCGAGCCAGCCGTCCGGCAGGACGCCGCGCGTCGCCAGGTACGCCTTCGCGGCGGCGAAGTCCGCGCCGTTTTCTGCGCCTTCCGAGACGAGGATGGCCAGGGCCCGCGCCGTGTCGGCGGCGGTGGCCACGTCCTTGTAGGCGAGTTCGCCGAAAAACTGGGCGTCGGTCGACGCCGCGGGCGGGGCCGGGGCAGCGGCGGCCGGCGCGGCGGCCGAAGCCCACCCCGCCGCCAGAAGGATCAAGGCGGCGGCCGTTCCTACGCGACCACGCATGCGCTTCTCCTTTCCCGAAGGCGAAGGGGCTTCCTTCAAGTGGCAAGGGTATTCTAAAGCACAAATGATTCGTACGCAAGCGCGAGATGCCGTGTTTAGCCGTCGCCGGTGTACGTGTTCAGCGTGGGTGGCACGGTCACGCGCCTTTGCGTGACCGTGCTTGCTCCCCCCATGTGACCGTGCACGGCCACGCAACAGCGCGTGGCCGTGCCACCCGGCAATCTCGTGTCACGCTAAATAAGTACTCGCCGGTACGGCGACGGGCATGGCGGTCCACGCTACAACGGCAACGACCGCGGCCGTACCGGCTGCGGCTAAACGGGCGACGGCCTGCTCGCCGCTCGAAGCGCGTGGCTCGCCGCTTCCTTTATCCCTTCCCGATTTCGCGCACCGCCTCGTCGATCGTCGGGTAGAGGTCGAACAGGCGCGCGAGGTGCGACGTGCGCAGGATTGCCGCCGTGGCGTTGTGCAGCCGGGCGAAGACGATCCGCCCGCCGCGCGAGGCGAAGCGGTGGTGCACCCGCTCCAGGGCCGCCAGGCCCCAGTTCGAGGCGTACGTCAGGTGCTGGAGGTCCAGGACCACGCGCTTGCTGCCCATTTCCAGCAGCGAGTCGATCTTTGCGACGAACTCGGCCGTGGTGGTGTGGTCGAGTCCGCCGTCGAGGTCCAGCAGCGTGACCCCCGGCGCGGAGCAGGATCGTTCGTGGATTTCCATGACTTCATCGTAGCGTGGCCCGCCGCGCGAAGCAACACCTCGCGCAACACCGTTTGGCGTGTTCGGCGTACCCCGGCCGTGCCTCACGGCTTTGCGGACGCCGACTTAAGCCGGGCGGGCCGCAGCGGCACCGCCTTGCCCGAGAGCATCCTGAGGCGGGCGCTCTGGAACACCAACTGACTCTGATAGGCGCCGAAGCCGAGGCATTTCCGGTTCGGCATGGCGTAGTCTGGGTGCAGCGCGAGGGCGGACTGGGGGCCCTTCCACGCGATGTACGGCTTGCCGTCGAGGGCGACGCTGATCGAGGCCTGGTCGCCCTCCAGGGCCACCTTGACCTTGATGGTGAACGGCTGCCCGATCTTGAGATTGGCGGCGCCGACCGCCGTGCCGTTCCTGTCGGGCTCCTTTCCGCCGATGTTGCACAGCCCGCTCCTGGTACCCTTCCACCCATTGATCACCAGGAGGACGGCCGAACTCCCCGCGGGCAACATGGTGTGGCCGGCCTCGCGCCCCGACACGCGAACGGCCTTGTATTCCAGTTCGTAACTGCCCGAGGGGGCGAGGGGAATCAGGAGGCGTGCCTCCTGGCCGGGAGCGACCGTCAAGCCCGCCGCCGTCCGCTGCCACTGGCCTTTCACCGCGTCTTTCTCCGGGTCGATCAACTTGAGTAGATCAATCCATCGGCCCTTCTCGTTGCTGCGAAGCCTGCGGAGCTCCTCCTCGACCTTCTTGAGCACCAACTCCACCCTCGTGCGGTCCATGTCGGCTGCGGCGTGCAGGGCGAGAAACCGCTCGTAGTAGGCCTGGGCGCGGGTCAGCGTGTTGACCTTGCCGCCCGTCGTAGCGCCCGCCGCGGCCGCAAGGTCGCGGTACCAGTCCCCGAGTTCCGCGCAGGCCAGTTCCGGCGCCTCCTCGATGGGTTTGGCCGCCGCCGGGATGAACTTACGCAGGGCCGCGTCGCTGGCGTCGGTCAGGTACTTGGCCGCGTCGGCAGGATTATCGAGTTCCACGAGGAGCAGGAGGACAAGCTGGTCGCGGACGGGGCCGTTGGCGGGTTCGGCGGTGAGTTGGGACTCAAGGCCGGCGACCTTCGCGAGGACCTTCTGGCGCTCGGTCAGGGCCTTGAGGTCGCCCTCAATCTCGTCGGCCTTGGCCGATCGCACGGCGCGGGCCACCACCAGGGCCTGCCGATACCGCTTGGCGGCCTCTTCCAGGTCGTCCGCCTCGGCTCTGGCGGCGGCCGTGGCCAGGAGGGCCTCGATCAGGGCCTCGCCCGCCGCGGTCCGCTGATCGCCGCGCGCGGCATCGTACTGGCGCTGGCGGATGGCGAGGACCTTCTCCTGGCAGGCGCTGGCCCTGTCTGGGACCTTCCCGGCCAGCAGATTCGCGGCCGCCAGGGCGGTTTCGTAGCCCTTGGGGTCGGCGGCGCCCAGCACGCACGCCTTGTCGCATAGGAGGACCAGGAGCGCGGGCTGGGCCTCGGCAGCCTGGGCGGCTTCGAGCAGCTTGGCGGCCAGGGCGATGTCGTCGGCCGTGTCTTTGGTTGCGGCGGCGCGCTTGAGGTCGTCGCCGTAGACCGATTGAAAAACCGCGGCGGCCTTGGCGGCTTCCTCCGCGGCCTTGTCGGTCTCGGCGGCAGGGGTTTGGCCCCACGCGGCAAGAGCGACGAGAAGCGCCACCAGAAAGCTGAGCCACAGGCGGGCCATAGCCTTCCCCTTCACGCGCGACAGGACAACATCTTATACGAGCAAGTGTATGCTGTCACTCGCCCAGGTCGAGCACCGCCACGTCCTCCGGGCCGAGCGAGAGCGCCGCCCGGCCGTCCTTGATTGCGACGTCGGCCCCCGCCACGAGTTCCCGGCATTTCCCAGGCCGCTTCTCCCCAAGCGTTACCGTGACCGTCCTGGCCTCCGCGGAGTCGTTGAAGACGGTCAGGTACCGCTCGCCGAAGCGCTCGGCGTAGACCTTCGGGTCGCTCGAGCGGGCCCCCGTGACCGGCCGCCAGCCCGCCTCGGCCACGCGCTTCACCAGGGGCACGTACTTCTTGAAGAGCGGGCGGTCGCGGTTGTAGAGGTCCGGCCGGCTGAAGTAGTGGCCGGTCGAGGCGTCGGCGCTGAAGAACCCGGGGAACATGCCGTAGGCCAGGCACCGCTTCATGTACTTCTCGACCAGGGCATGCGAGAACTTATCGAAATTCGTGTTCATGAGGAAGCAGTACGGCTTCGGCCCGCACAGGACGCGTCGGTACATGAGTTCGTCGTCGCCCATCGGCCGCCACCGCCCGCCGGGGTTCCAGTCGGTCTCGGTCCCGAGGACGTCGAACACCGGGGCGAGCCACGGGACCGCGCCGGGCACGCCGTTGCACATCATGAGTCTGCCCATCGCGTGGACGTCGTCGGCGATGCCGCGCGAGTACTCGTACGCGATGAGGCCGCGGAAGATCGCCGGGGCCTTGGAGTCGGAGGCGAAGACCAGCGGGGTCCGCTGCCCGGCGAAGTGCTCGCGCCGAAAGTCCAGCACGTCGGTCACGTACCCCTCGGTCGAGTCGATGTACTCGCCGTCCAGGTCGCCCTTGCGGCCCGCACCGTAGAGCTTCTCCTTGGTCGCCGGGTTCCACTTGTTCTTAAAGTCGGTCACGTCGCCGGGAACGCCGGGCGAGGAGTTCATGCTCCAGACGGCCCCGTTGCACCACGGCGTGTCGCGGAGGCGGGCGGGGAAGCGGCCGTCGTCGTCGTGGTAGCCGCTCGTCTGAAGGGCCTTCGCGCTGGCATTGCCTTTCTCGGCCAGGCGCCTCGCCTCAGCCAGGGCCGCGTCCATGTTGCGCGGCAGGTTCTTATCCATCGACATCCACCAGGTCATCGGCTCGGTGTAGCGGAAGGTAAGGATGTTGTGGGCATCGTCCCAGGCGGTCTCGTCGTTGCCCTCCTTGAACCTGAAGCCGAAGTCCTCCCACCCCTGGACCTTGCTGATGGCGTGGAAGGGCATCCAGAGGCCCTGCTCGGGGGTGCGGGAACGGAAGTGGTCGGGGAATCGCTCGTACAGTCCGGCGACGGCGCCGCGGAAACCCTGTCGGCCGTCAAACATGAAGTGGCGCAGGCTGACCTCGGCGCTGGGCTTTTCGCGTGTGAGGGCGAGGTCGCAGGCCACGTAGAGGCATCCCGCCCCCGCGCTGTAACCGGCGCGGAAGAAGGCCGGCTTCGCCATGTCGAGCGCGAGCGCCTGGCCCTCGCGGCCGCGCGCCACGGCGGCCAGAGGGTAGCGCGAAAGCCGGCCGTTGGCCCCGACGCTGCCGGCGCGGAGCGTGTCAACGTATTCCATGGGCGGCGCGGCAGGGCGGTCCTCACGCGGGCCGGCGAGCCACCGCCATCCGCCCCCGCCCGCGGGCGCCGCATACACCAGCGTGACGGCCCGGTCCTTGCCCGTTTCATCGAGAAGCCGTCCGGTCACGGCGGTCGGCGCCTTCGGGTCATCCCCGTCGAGCTTCGCTTCGAGCTTCAGGCCGAGGGCCTTGGCGTCCGCGAACTCCACGAAGTCGGACTCCGCCGCCACGTCGCGCACGAGGAAGGTCGCGCTGCGTACCTTGCGGACCCGCACCGCCAAACCGTCGAACATCGCGGCCCCCTCGGGCGACTTGGGGGCCACGAGTTGCGGATCCTTGAACGAGGCCTTGCCCGAGTGGCCGCGAAGGAGCAGGTAGAAACTCAGGCTCTTGATCGGCTTGGAGGGGAAGACTGTGACCTCGGCCCTCTGCCAGTCGTGGGTGCCGGTGCGGAACGTGCCCACCTGCCCCCACAGGGGCGTGCTGTCCTGGTAGACGAGGTCGAGGTAGACGGCGTAGTCGGCGCCCGCCTCCCCGCCGACGTTCTCGGCCTTGCTCCATGCGCTCGCGATGATGGGGGCGGGGGCGGCCTGGTCGAGGACGACGGTCTGGCTCGCGCCGCGGCGGAGGCCGGCGTCGCCGCCGTTATCGCAGACGAATGCCTCGCCCTGCCGCTCGAACCCGCGCTCGTAGGGCCGCCAGGCGTCGGCCTTGAGGAGGTTCTCGCCGGTCGGCTTGAGGATTTCGAGCGCCACGCCGGCGTGGGCGGGTGCGGTGCCAAGAAGTGCGGCCATGAGTACCCCGATTCTCGCGAGCATGGGCGGCCTCCTTGCGTGGTGCGTTGCCGTTTATCTCGCTATGCGCATCTCACAGCAAAACGCGCCCAGCAAGCTGGGCGGCTAAATGGCGACGTGCTTGTCCTTCGCACTGGCCCACGCGGTCGCCTGCGGCTCCTCGCTAAACGCGGCGCGCCGCTCGCCTATCGTACCTCGGCGGCCGTCCCCTGTCGATATTCCCGGTGACGTTCCGCGGCGGCGCACGTATAATAGGCGCCGGCGCCGGGCGGGGCGACAGGGGAGATTCACCCTTATGAAAGCATCTCTTTGTGCATGGCTGATGGTGGTGCTGGCCGGGGCGGCGGCGGGCGCGGGCGAGAATGCGCCCGAGAGCCGCGAGGACGCCCTCGCACGCTTCGACTTCCGCCAGGTCATCCGCGCGGCCAAGGACAAGGTCTTTCCGGCGGTCGTCTACATCAAGGTGGTCCAGGAGACCCACGAGTCGGGCAAGAAGACCTCGCAGGAGATCGC
>JAPLML010000324.1 GCA_026387055.1 Planctomycetota bacterium
ACCCCCGCGGCCTTCAACTCGTCGAGGAAGGCGTCCATCGAGGCCTGGTCGTTCTGCTTGACGACCTTCCAGCCCACGGTGGCGTCCAGCAGCGGGTCGGTGGCGAAAAGAATGGCCCGGCCCCGCTCGTGAACCTCGTCAATGCACAATACGCCGCTTTGCAGCGCCAGACAGCACTCACGATACGCGCCGCGGGATACCTTTTTCCCCGCCCACTCCAAAGCGTCGTAGATGAACCCGATGGAGGGCTTGATCAGAAAGACCTCGGCCAGATGCTCAATGGCCTTGTAGTTCGAAAGATGGTCCCGCACGATCAGGTCCACCAGCTTCTCCCGCACCGCGTTGGTGTACTCCGCCCCCACCTCCACCCCGGGAACCGTGCTGGTGAAATGCTCTCGGGCACAGTCGCACTTGGCCTGGTAAACCCCCACGGTCACCTCCCACCAGACCTCGCGCCGGTGAGCCAGGTGCCGGACCCTCCGCGTCCGCGTGAAAATCCGCCGGCCCAGCTTCCCGCAGGACGGACACGGGTAGCGCTTCGGCGCGTGCGTCCGCTTCTCCACCTTCGCCGGCTTCTCGGCGATAACCCGCTCTCCAAGCATGGCCCGCTCCCACACCCCCCTGTCCTATACCCATATCGTCAACGCAAAAGGCTAACTTTAAGCGATTAGTCTCTGCAGTTGCAGGAAAAGCGGGGGCGCGTCGGGGGACACCCATAACCGCACCTGTCAAGGGGCGAATGCGGGCGGCCCGGTAAGTAGTTGTTTTCGGTTGTTGCTGTCAGCGCTTCTGGTCCCTCCGTAGCCCCGTCGCCGTCGGCCTTCGCCGCAAGGCTGAGGCCGATGGCGGCGGGGCGAAGGAGCCGGCCAGCCTCGGAGCCCGAGGCCGGTCGCCCCACTCTTCCCGACGCGCGCACTGGTAGACACCCATTCGCACCGATGCCGCCGTGCAGGAGACTGTTCACGGGATGGCCCGCCCAATCATAACAGCGGCGCAGCACCTTGAACGGCCAGGTGTCGCCAGTCCCCAGGAACGGGCCGGGCCTCCCTCTTCGCGCGCGTCAAATTTCTCCTTTCAGGCCGCCGGATGCCCCCCATGCCAGCGCATCAGCCGCTGCCAGCAGATCTCGGCCAGCTTCCGCGCCGCCGCCACCCGGGCGATCTTCGCCCCCGAACGCTTCCGGATCCGCTGGTAGAAGTTGCCCAACTGCCGGTCCTGCCGGACCAGCTTCATGGCCGCCTCCACCAGAATCCACCTCAGCCAGGGCGAACCCTGCCGGCTGATCGAGCCATGTCGGCAAGAGTTCCCACTCTGGGTCACCCGCGCCGTCAGCCCGGCATAGGCCCCCACCTGCCGCGAGTCCCCGAAACGCCACGGCTCGCCCAACTCCCCGATGATCAGCAGCGCCGAGTACAGCCCGACGCCGTAGAGCACCGTCAGGGCCTCGACCTCGGGAAAGTGTTCGCTCAACCCCTGAAGCTCGGCATCCACCCGCGAGATCTCCGACTCGAAGTGCGCCAACCGGCGCAACAGCTCGTCGCCGATGCCCCGCGCTACCGGAGGCAGGTCCTGCCCGGCGAGCCACTGCCGCCCCCGCTGACAGAATGCGTTGTGATACGGCGAGTGCAGATTGGCCCGGCCCAAGAGCGCGTGCAACTCGTTCTTGGCGTGGGTGGCTTCCCTCGAAAGCCGCGCCCGCGCCCGAGCCAGGTCGCGCAACGCCTGGTAGTCGGCCGGCGGAATGTAGGCCGTCGGAATCAGCCCGGCGCGCAGCAGCTTGGCCAGCAGCCGCGCGTCGAGCTTGTCCGTCTTGGCCCGACCGGCTACAATCGCCCGCAGCCGGTAGGGATGGGCCAGGACCACCTGGCCGTGGACCGAGATCAGCTCGTAGAGCCAGCGGTAGCTGGAGGACGCTTCGATGACCGCCCGGAACGGGCTCAGCCCCGAGAAGAACGCCTTGATCTCCTGGACCGCTTCGCAACCAAACTGCCGCATGGCCACTTCCTTGCCCGCCTCGTCCTCGACCGCCACTACCAGGAAACGTCGATGCAGATCCACTCCCGCGTAATGCATGGGGCCCTCCTTGCGCCTGTGGCGCTAAATGGTTCCTCGCAGAACCCATTGTAGCTCCACCCGCATGCGGCCCCATGCCCTTTCCTGCGGTTATGGTATCATAACACTTTTGAGGGTTGAGTGTCATTGAGGCATGATAGGTCGGCGGGGTATACGGCGACAGTTGCGGATACTGGACTGGCTTCTTCGGGGCTGATTTACTGTTAATGTAACGCACTTGTCCGGTCAACCGGACCGGCCAGGCAAGTGAAAAACAGCGAAAAGCTGATTTTGCGCGTGAACCTGGCCTTTTTTGAGGCAGAATGACGTAACCCCCTGATATTCCACGACTTGCGTCTGCCCTGTACAATC
>JAPLML010000753.1 GCA_026387055.1 Planctomycetota bacterium
GCGCCTGGACGCGGGCGACTTCGCCGCCTCGCAGGAGGTCATCGTGCTGCCGGCTTCGCGCCTGATGGTGGCGGCCGAGCAGTTGAGGCGCCTGCGGCTGGGCGTGTCCGATCCCAGCGGCCGCGTCCAGGCGGCCCTGGCGGCGGAGGGCGCGGCCTTCGAGAACCTGGAGACCGACGCCCAGGAACTCTTCTTCGACGGCGGCGCGGTCATCCTGGCCGGGCGCGGCCGCACGCAGGCGCTGGCGGCGGCCTGCGAGCGGTTCCGCCATCGCCTTCGCCGCGGCATGACGGTGCTGGTGCTCAACCCGCCCGCGGAATGGGCCGCCGAGGGCGTGCGCCGCGTGGAACAGGCCAGGCCGCCGACCGGCCCTGCCTGGGCCTCGAAGGCGCTGCACGATCTGCCTCTGCCGGACATGGGCAGCGGGCCGTGGGCCTCGGCCCTTGCCGCCGACAAGGCGCAGACGTTACTGTGGGCCGGCGCCGACGCCGAAGGCGCCGTGCGCCCCGGCGAGGCGTGCGGGCTGGCCTTGTGGCGACCGGTGGGCGAGGGCCGACTGGCTGCCGCCATGCTGCCCGCGCTGGCCGACCCGGCCGCCGACGCCGTCGGCCGGTGCGTTCTAGACGAACTCGTCCTCTGGGTGCTGGAAACGCAGTTGCCGCACCGCCAGGGGGAGCAGCACCTTAATTAAGGAGGTTGCCATGAAACATCGTGCATTCGTACTCGCAATGGTTGCGGCCATGGTCGGGACGGCCGCGGCCGGCGCCGCCCCGGCTGCCGCGCTGGCGGCTCCGAGCGCGGCTCCGTCGGCGCCCGCCAGCGCCGGGCCGGCAACGCCGCCCGCCCCGGCCGGGCCGCCCACGGTGGCCATCCTCAACTACGAGATGGGCACGCCCGACGCCGAGGCCACCGGCCAGCAGATCGCCGACATCCTGACCGTCCGCCTGAGCGCGGAAGACTCGATCGCCCTGGTCGAGCGGGCCAAACTAGGCCAGGTCCTGGCCGAGCAGAAACTCAAACTCGTCGGCCTGGCCGACCAGGACAAGGCCGTCGAGGTCGGCAAACTCCTCGGCGCGCGGCTCATGGTCCTGGGCAAGTCATTCACCCTGGACAAGCGGCTCGTCTTCGTCACAAAACTCGTGGGCGTCGAGACCGGCCGCGTCAAAGGCACCATCCGCACGGTCGAGCCGACCAAGCCCCTGGCAGAGGCGATCCTCCAGGTGGGCGACGACGTGGCCGCGCTCATCCAGAAGGAGTCGAAGAACCTCCTGCCGGAGGCGGCGGCCGCCGAGGCCGACCCCCTGGCCGACGTCCGCAAGGCGCTCGCGGACCGCGCGCCGCCGGCCGTCGCGGTCGTCATCCCGGAGGTCCACCTGACGCGGGTCGTCCGGGACCCCGCGGCCGAGACGGAGATCAAGCGCACGCTGATCGAGTGCGGCTTCAAGGTCGTCGATGCGGGCGCAAACTCGCTGGCCGATTGGGCGAAGAAGGCGGCCCACGGCGACACGCCGCCCTGGCCCGAGGCCCTGCGCGACGCCGACGTCGTCATCGTCGGCGAGGCGTTCAGCGAGTTCGCCCTGCGCACCGGCGACCTCGTGACCTGCACGGCGCGGGTGGAGATCAACGCGATCGACCGGCACACGGGGCGCATCATCGCGGCCGACCGCCAGACG